>NZ_CAPDXS010000233.1:0-4782 GCF_948601915.1 uncultured Acetatifactor sp.
CCACAGTCAATATCTGTGAGGTTTTTTCTTTATCGGCTAGGCCGTGAATTGTAACTCCCACTCTCGATACGTCATATCGGCGGGAACATAGTAAGTCTTCCCTGTCTCCTGGTTTCGGGCAGCCCGTTCCCCAATCTTATCGAATTCATCCCCGAAAGCGGGGACTGTAGTCGTCCGGCACCATACATGGAACGGTGGTGCCGTGGAGCCTGATTTGTACTCCGACATAGGGAACACCTTTCCGTCCATCTCCCGGCAGATTTCAGAAGTGGACGAATCCAATGTCGCCACTATCTCATACTGCTCCACCCCCAGTTCCCGGAAGCTGTCCTTCCGGGCCTCCGAGCCGAAGAAGGCGGACTCCGTCATGATGAGCCGCCCCGCCTGGTTCCTCGACGTCCGCATGGCCTTGGCAAGGGAATCGATTGCCCTGTCGGGAGACTGGCCAAGGATGCACATCTGCGTCAGCGAGGTGTGCACGTTCTCAATAAGCTGCTGCTTGCTGCTCCATATGCGCTCCGAAAAGTTCTTCCCGTCCGCCGCCCATGGCTTCCTGATAATCTTTTCAAGCCTGTCGGAATCGATTCCTGACAGGTTCCATCCAACGCCCATGCCTCTCTGTATCTCATAGGCGGTCTTATAGAACCCCTCTTCATACAGGGACTTCATGTGGCGGTCTACGCTGTCCAGATAGTTCCCGTACAGCTTTTCCGCCTCCTGCTGCACCTGTATCCGGAGCTGCTCCAGCCGGCTGATATGAACCCTGGCCGATGCGTTCTCCAGCTGCTTCATCCACTGCTGGCCGTATGCGTTCTCCTCACCGTGTCGGATGTAGTCATCCACGTCCCAGCGGAACTCCTCCAGCTCCTTGCTGTTCAGGAGCCTCCTGGCCTCTGCCATGGACACTCCATTGTTCGCCATCAGCCGCCCATACCATGCGTCAATCTTCCTGCCGATTTCCGCTTCTGCCCTGCGCATCTGCCGCTGAATCTCTTCGGCCAGCCTTTCCGATGCATCATGCTGGGACGCTTCGAGCTGCCTGAACCTCTCCGCCCAGTACCTTTCATTCTTCATCGTCTCCTACGCCGCCCCCGCCTCCTTCATCGCCCTTCCTGGCATTGCCGAAAGCCTCCCCATACTGCTCCGCCTTCTCCTGGTCCTCCTTCTCCTCGGCCGCCAGCTGCTTCAGCTCCTCTTCCACGTCCTCCACCAGCGGATGGCTCGCCAGTATCGTCTTCCTTGACACGATGCCTACGCTCTGCTGGCATATCTGGGCCAGCTCCGTGTCGTTCTTGATGGACGTCCGCGTCCACACTTGGACGATCTTGTCGCACCGCAGGCCGTGGAAGCGGCAGATGGCCCTGACCAGCTTCGCGAATCCAGTCTCAAATTCGGTCTGCATCAGGCCCGTCTTCATCTCCAGCATGGCGTACATGAACTTCAGGGCCACTCCGCTCTGGTTGCCGAAGTTCTCCGGCTGCGGGTCGAACCCCTGGCCCTGCTCGAATATCGCCTTCCTGGTGGCTTCCAATACTGCGTTCCGGGCCTCCACCGGAATCTCTATGCTCAGCGTCCTCGCATCGGAATTATCATCGGCATCCAGCTTGATGGTCTTGTATTTCTTCAGGTCCTGCAGGAACCCGTTAAGCTGCTGCCCACCATACCCCACCAGGATGAATATCAGCTCCTGGATGTCGTCCAGGTCATTGACGAAGCCGCTGAAGACTTTGTCATAGACGTCAATCAGCGGCTTGATATTCACCAGGTCATCCGTATCGATGTTGTTGTTTCGGAAAGGGATGAACGGCACCTCCCCCATGTCATGCCGATACTGTGATGTCATGTCACCCGTTGCCGGATCCATGAACATATCGTAGTAGAGCAGGCCCTCATCCACCGTATCCCCTATCCTGCGGCGGAATGCCTGGCACTCCGCCTCCGTCCAATACTCATATACCATATAGGTATCACCGCTTGCCTCGTCCGTGTCCGCATATGCACGGAAGACTCCCAGCAGCTTCCTTTTCAGCTTCCTGGACATCACGGGGATGACCTCCTTGCTGTCTACGACAGACCACTCGAAGCCATTGTCGCCCCGCCAATAGTGTACCCATGCGATGCCGCAGTTGGCCGCGTTCACGCACAGCTCCATGCAGCCCTTTTTGTATCCGTCCCCCAGGGCGTCCATGACCCTCTGGTTCGCCTCCCTGCCGCCGATGTTGAAGAGCGGCGGTGCTGTAAAGGCATATGAGGCCTTCTGGTTGACGATCAGGCCGTGGAAGTTATGGGGGATTCGGTTATCGGCGTTCCTCATCGGGTTCCCCTCCCCATCCTCCTTTTTCTGCTGCAGGAAGATGTCCGTCCTGTTGCGATAGTAGCGCTCCGCCGTCTCGCATCTTTTGGCAAAGCCTACATGCCCAGGCTCGTATCTCTTTATCAGCTTCTTCATCACTTCCAGTTCCATTGTACAAATCGCCTCCCTCTATTTCAGGATGGACATCCCATTCGGATTCCGGATGACCGTATATGCGAAATATCTCAAAGCATCCATGCAGTGGTCGGACTTCTTGACCGGCTTGTCCTCGCCGCGCTCCGCTGCCTTTGCGTCCCATGTATATGACGCGAACTCCTTAATCGTATTCTCGCAGCAACTGCATACCGCAATCTTGTTCAGTGTCAGGAGCGATGCGACATATCTGATGCCGTCTGTCACGTCGTTCTTCGCCTTCCTGATGCTGTACCCTCTCCCCTTCAGCTCCGCGATGAAGGAGGCCGCTGACGGGTCCACCACTATTTTTTCCGGGTGTATCCCACCCAGCCACTCCTTCATGTCATCCGCAAACATGCTGTCCGTCTTCTGGCTCTGCTCGTCCCGCCCGCTGTAGTAATATTCCCGGATGCATGTCCATTTCCCTTTCGCATCCTTCACCCAGAGCAGGAAGACCGTGGCATTCTGTGTACCATAGTCACAGGACACGAAGTATTCCGGCTCATCCGGCAGGGCCACATCCGTAAGGTCCACCACATGCCGGCCCGCATCGAACATGTCATAGATGATGCCCTCAGCCATCTCCCACAGGCCGAGGATGTACCGCTTGAAGAACACGCCGGAATATACGGAGCGGTACCTGGCCTTGATCTCTTCCGACAGGCTCAGGTTGTCGTCCATAGTGAAATGGACATACAGCAGCTTCTTCAGGTCGGGATCCTTCCCTTCCCGCAGAGCCTTTTCCCGGAGGAGCGCTGTCTTTTTCTTACCCAGGTATCCAGTGGCCTTGTCAATCCAGTTTACCTTGAACCAGTGGTAGGGGCCATCCGGATTGCAGTTGAACCAATACTTGGAGCCTGTGACGGAGCAGCGGCCCGTGGCCTGGTTGACGAACGACTCCGGCATCAGCGCCACCTCGTCGCAGAACACGCCCGCCAGGGTGATGCCCTGTATCAGGTCCTGGCTGCGCTCGTCCTTGCCGCCGAAGATGTAGAAATAGTTCGTCACATCGCCCCGGCTTATCTCCACCAGGTTGTCGGCTCTATGGTCCATCACCCTGTAGCCACGGCTGCGGAGCATCAGCTTCAGCCAGAAGAGCACGTTCCTGCGGAAGGAGCCGATGGTCTTGCCGCACATGGCGAAGTTCTGGCCGCTGAAGCAGCTCATCGCCCAGAACACGAATGACAGGGACATGCATACCGTCTTCCCGGAACGGATGGCTCCGTCCGCTATGATGCCGTCATAGCCCTTCACGGGGCTGTCCGGCATCCACCATGTCAGTATCTGCTTCTGCTTTTCGGAGAACGGCTTGAACCTGAAGAACTGCATCCGGTTAAGGCCCTGCCGTTTCTGTTTTAGACGCTGCACCTTCTGCTTCAGGCTCGCGATGCGTTCCTTAATCCCCATCGGTATCTCCCCACAGGGCACCAGCTTCTGCGTTCAGCGCGTCCAGGAACCCGTCGTCAGCCGGCTCTGTATCCTGACCGCCCAGCTTGGTGGACATCATTTCCAGCTTGAGCAGCTCGATTTCCAGCCTTGCGTCATCGAACCCGAATCGGTGCAGGGAGTCGATGGCTTTCTGCTTCCTGGCCTGCACGCGGGTAAGAGCCTCCTCAATAGCCTGTATCTGGCCAAGCTTCCCCTGGTACTCTTTCAGGTCGGTCTCCTTGTCCTTGTCGATGCCGGACTGGCGCTTGACGATGGTCATGCCCGGGCCAGGCTCCCCATCCTTTTCGGACTCCGCTGTCATCCTGACATCCTCTATCCGCTGCAGCATCCGCTTCTCCCTTACGGTGAGCAACTGTATTTCATGGAGCAGCAGACTCTCCTTGTCCGTGGGCATCGCCCCTATGAGGCACTTCTCTTCCGGTTCCAGGGTATGAAAAAAGAGAGCCTCGAACTCCCCCGTCTTTAATGCGTTCTTGTTTCCGGGCGGCCCTGTCCCGCCATGGCCGGCTGCATTCCGGTTCTCCGGCTGCGCCCCTTTGGTTCTGGTTGCAACCTTTTTCTTTTTCGGTTGCAACTTTTTTTCGCTCTGGTTGCAACCCTCCTTTTTCCAGTACCTTGCCGCCCATGACTTCACTGCCGAAAGGCTGACGCCATACTTTTCAGCGATGTCCTTGTATTTCATTCCTTTTTTGTAGTCCTTGAAGGCCTGGTTCCTTATCTCTTCACCCAACCATCACCACCTCTCATTCGTTTCGTTTTGGGAAAATAGGAAAGGCAGCCCCTCCGGACCGCCTTTCCTTTCGCTTCTCGATGATACCATAATATCACACTTTGGACTGACATTC
>NZ_CAPDXS010000234.1:0-4743 GCF_948601915.1 uncultured Acetatifactor sp.
AGGGGGAGCGGCAGACGGGCATGCAGAGGAGGGCATTTATGGGTTACCGGAAAAACGAAAAACGAAATATTGATGCAATGCACGCGGAAAAACAAGAATTAGAACTATATTTCCATATCCCGTTCTGTATCAGAAAATGCCTTTACTGCGATTTCCTGTCTGCCCCGGCAGACAGGGAGACCATCGGAAGGTATATGGAAGCGCTTCTCGCCGAGACGGAGGGAAGCGCTCTTTCCTATATGGATCATAGGGTGCCAACTGTGTTCATCGGCGGCGGCACGCCCTCTGTGGCTGCGGTGGAGGACATAGAGCGGCTGCTGGCATCTGTGGGAAGGCTCTATCGGCTGGACAGGGACGCGGAGATTACCATAGAGGTCAATCCGGGGACGATCTGTGGCGAGACGCTGTTCCGTCTCCGGGCGGCTGGCGTCAACCGGCTGAGCATCGGCCTGCAGTCCGCCGACGACAGGGAGTTGGCGGTCATCGGCAGGATTCATACCTGGAAGCAGTTCCTGGACACTTACCGGGCGGCCAGGAAGGCGGGCTTTGAGAACATCAATGTGGACATCATGAGCGCGCTTCCCGGCCAGACCCTGGCGGGGTACAGGCAGACCTTGGAGCGGATCCTCTCCCTGGAGCCGCCGCCGGAGCACATCTCCGCCTACAGCCTGATTCTGGAGGAGGGGACGCCTCTTTTTGAGAGATATGAAGAGGGGAGCCTGGACATCCCCGATGAGGACACGGACAGGGGGATGTATGAGTTGACACAGGAGATTCTGGCGGAGAGAGGGTATCGGCGCTATGAGATATCCAATTATGCCAGGGAGGGCTATGAATGCCGCCACAACTGCGGCTACTGGAGGAGGCGAAGCTATCTGGGATTCGGCCTTGGGGCGGCTTCCCTGGTGGCCAATGTCCGGTTCCGCAACGGGGCGGATCTGCGGGCTTATCTGGCCGATCCCCTGGGCTGCCGGGAGGAGGAGCAGATTTTAAGCCGACAGGAGCAGATGGAGGAGTTCATGTTCCTGGGGCTGCGCATGAGGTCAGGCATAAGCTGCGGGGAGTTCAGGCAGCTGTTCGGGCAGGGCATAGAGGAAATATATGGGGATGTGATTGACAAGAACATCCGGGACGGTCTGCTGGAGCTCTGGCCGGAGGGGGAAGGTGCGGGAGGGTCCCTCAGGAGGCCGGGAGGAAGGGAAGACAGAGGGTACATGTCCGCACAGGATGGGCAGGATCGCCGACATGAGAGAGGGCATGTCCGGACAGGGAGGCTGGCCCTGACGGAAAAGGGACTGGATCTGAGCAACTATGTGATGGCACAATTTTTGCTGTAGGAGGCCTGGCGAGAAAAATCGCCTCTTTTTGACAGGCACCATGGACGATACCGCCACATAAACTATGGTAAGAGTAATCCATGGGGGTTGGCTTGGAGACTTTTCAAAAACCATTGACTCAGGAGGAAGAGGCCGAATATATCCGACTGCTGCGGGATGGTTCCCCTGAGGAGGCCCAGCGGGCGCAGAAGATTCTGGTGGAGCGGAACCTGCGCCTGGTGGTTCATATCGCAAAAAAGTATCAGAATGTGGACGAGGATATAGAGGACTTCATCTCCATCGGCTGCATCGGACTGATCAAAGCCATCCGGACATTTGACGAAAAAAAGGGGCGGCTCGCCACTTATGCCTGCAGGTGCATAGAGAACGAGCTGCTGATGTTCCTGCGGGGAAAGAAGAAATCCTCCAGGGAAGTATCCCTCTTCGAACCCATCGGACAGGACAAGGAAGGGAACGAGATCCATCTGGTGGACGTGATAGAGCAGAACCAGCCGGACATCGTGGAGAGCATGGAGCTGAGCGGGAATATCCGGCGCCTGTTCGTCCTGATGGACGCCAATCTGACCCAGAGGGAGCGGCAGATCCTCATCATGCGCTACGGCCTCTACGGGAACCGGGAGGTGACCCAGAGCGAGATCGGCACGCGGCTGGGGATATCCAGGAGCTACCCATCTGTTATTATAGGGATAAAGTTAGGAAAACCATTAAATGGTCTACGGCTTTATCCCTATTTTTATAC
Organism: uncultured Acetatifactor sp.; assembly: GCF_948601915.1. Taxonomy (NCBI): domain Bacteria; kingdom Bacillati; phylum Bacillota; class Clostridia; order Lachnospirales; family Lachnospiraceae; genus Acetatifactor; species uncultured Acetatifactor sp. The sequence continues at coordinate 2,077 of NZ_CAPDXS010000234.1, forward strand.
CCTGTTTACCCAACCCAAACTACCCAAACACATCTTACCACAAAATACCGTTCTGGTATACCGTTAAGTCTGGAAAAACGGACAAGAAAACGAAAGGAGAGCGAAAATGGCAAAAATTATAGCTGTAATGAACGAGAAAGGCGGTGTGGGAAAATCAGCCACTGCCACCACGCTGGCCTATCTGCTGGCAAAGAGAGGAAAGCGGACGGCTCTGATTGATTTTGACGGCCAGGGGCATTCCAGCATCATCTATGGAGTAAAGAATATCAACAAGCTGGAGATAACAATCAACACGCTGTTGCGGAAAATCATGGAGGACGAGCCTTTGCCGAAGCCGGACAGCTATGTGATAAAGCATGAGAGCGGCGTGGAGGTGATTCCGTCCAATTCCCAGCTTTTCACGCTGGAACGGAACCTGTGCAACGTGGACTTCCGGGAGCGGATACTGTCCCAGTATGTAGATACCATCCGGGACAGATACCAGTACATAATCCTGGACTGTATGCCCCAGATGGGGACTCCCATGATCAACGTGATGATGTGCGCGGACAGCATCATTGTCCCCACACAGGCAGAATTATTGTCCACGCAGGGGCTGGCGGAGCTGCTCCGGCATTACCAGGTCATCCGAAAGAACAGCAACCACAGGCTGCGGATTGAGGGCATCCTTATCACCATGGATTCCCCCAATACCATCGTGTCGGCCCAGGTCAGGCAGCTGATAGAGCAGGGCTTTGCAGGAGCGGTGCCAATCTTCAAGACCCATATCCCCCGCTCCATCAAGGTAGCGGAGGCAGTGCTGTACCACAAGACCATCTGCGAGTTCATGCCGAACAATCCGGCGGCGCTGGCCTATGAAAGATTTGCGGACGAGCTTTTGGAAAATGAGCAGAGGGAGGTGCAGGCAGTTGGGTAAGCCAAGAGTCAACCTGGAAGATTTCAGCGATATGCTGCATTTTGATGCAGAGCAGGAAAAAGCGGTTACGGACATTCCGGCTGCGGCATCTGCACAGGGGGAGGCTTCGGAACCGGGAGGCATCCTGGAAATGGACTTTGCGCAGATGGAGCCGTTTCCCAGCCACAAGTTCAAGCTGTACGAGGGACAGCAGCTTGCCGACATGGTGGAGAGCATCCGGCAGTTCGGCATCCTGCTCCCCATCATCCTCTGGCATAATGAAGAGGGTAGATACATCATCTTAAGTGGTCACAACCGCCACAATGCCGCCCTGCTTGCAGGGCTGTCCAAAGGCCCGGTCATCATAAAGGAGAACCTGACCTATGATGAAGCCGTGCTGATTGTGACGGAGACCAATCTCCGGCAGCGCTCCTTTGGGGACATGAGCCATTCCGAGAGGGCATACTGCCTTGCCCAGCACTATGAGGCATTGAAGTCACAAGGCAGGAGAAATGACCTTTTGGAAGAGATAGAAATGCTCTTGAACCCGCATGAATCCAAGGAAAATCCAACTTCTGTTCAAGTTGAACAGAAGTTGGAAAGCCGGGAGAAAGTTGGACAGGAATATGGTCTGTCAGCATCCAAAGTTGGACGTTATATAAAGATTGCGACATTGATAGAACCGTTGCTTATGCGTGTAGACACTGGCGAAATCCCATTCCTTGCCGCATACGACCTGTCCTTTATCGAGGACACAGACCGGCAGCGCCAGATAGCGGAACTGATGGAGAGCGACAATTACAAGATAGACATGAAAAAGGCGGAGCTTCTCCGCAGCTACTACGAAACCGGAAAGCTGAATGACACAAGCACCGTCCAGATACTTTCCGGCGAGAAAACACGGAAACCAAAAAACAATAAGCCGCAGCCCTTTAAGGTGAAACAGGCGGTGATCACCAAATACTTCACCGCAGGCCAGAGCGCCAAAGAGATCGAGGACACCATAGACCGGGCGCTGGCATTGTACTTTGAAAACATGCATATTCCCGAAGAACAGGGGGAGCGATACCCGGATGAATAAGCAGCCGGATATGGCCACAGGGCTTATGTGCCGGAGGGACATGCGTAACATGAATGAGAGAGGGAGGGGAACAGCTTGAGCAGAGCGACCAGTCTAGCAGACCTTTACAGAGCGTCCGTACAGGAGTATACCAGAACACCGGCAGAGTGGAAAGGCCTGCTGGCCTGTGTCGCAAGGTTCTACAAGCGCTCCTTTGACAATGCGGTGCTGATCTACGCGCAGAAGCCTGACGCCACCCAGCTGGGAACCTTTGACGAGTGGCATGACAGGCGGGTGGGGCGCAGCATCAACCGGGGAGCCAGAAGCATAGCGGTCATCGACATGGTAAACCCCAATGCCAGCATCAAGTACCTCTTCGACTTCATGGATACCAACGGCAGCGTCCAGTCCTACCGGAACCTGCAGCAGCTCCTGTGGGAACTGGAGGAACAGTACCGCCCCAGTGTCATGATGCGGTTCCATGAGAAATATAATACCCCCACATCCGGCATAGGCGCCTGCCTGTACCATCTGGTGAGCAGACGGGTGAGGGACTGGCTTTTACCCTACATGGAAAATTTCAGGGTAAGGGACGAGGAAAGCCCTCTCCACGGAATGCCGGAGGATGCGGTCAAAGCGGAGTTTATGGGGCTGGTGGAATTATACTCAGCATTCCATAATGCTAATCATTTATAGGAATGCTGAGTAATTC
>NZ_CAPDXS010000235.1:0-4438 GCF_948601915.1 uncultured Acetatifactor sp.
TCCCCCCTGCCGCCAGGATGCGGGAGGACACTATGTACACGCAGCCCACCCGGACGATCTGCTCCAGAAGCTGGGCCCCCGCCGGAATCCCGGCTTTTTTTATGCCGTAGAAATAGCCGTTGATGCAGGAGTGCACCGCGCTCAGGGGCACGGAGAAGGAAAGGATGCGCAGCATGGAAGCCGTGCGGGGCTCCTGCAGGAGGCCTGCGGAGATGGCGTCGGCGAAGAAGAACAGCACCGCGTTGCAGGCCAGGGACAATGGCAGGGAGGTGGAAAGGCCCAGCACAAGGGGCTGCAGGGAGGGCTTCCTGCTGGTGGCCGTCCGCTCCGCCACCAGCTTGGAGATGGCGGTCTGGTATCCGGCGGCGGTGAGGGAGAAGGACAGGGACAATACCGGGCTTAAGAGCTGGTAGATGCCCATCCCCTCCTCCCCGAAGAGCCGGGAGAGATAGATGCGGTACAGGAAGCCGATGATTCTGGTGACGATGCCTGTGGCGGTGAGGACGAAGGCCCCCACGATCAGGGGATGTCTTTGCTTTGCTTTCATATGGATTTCGGGAAACTTTCGTTTTTCCCATTATATTCCCCTTGGACGGTTGACAGAACAGGCAGCGGGTGCTATACTGTCAATAAACCTACCAAAATGGTATGAATATAAAAAGCCCCGCGGATCTGCGGTTCCGTGGGATATGAGAGGAGAGGGATGCACAATGATATACCTGGACAATGCGGCCACCACCAGGACGGCTCCGGAGGTGGTGGAGGCCATGCTGCCGTATTTCACGGAGCAGTACGGGAATCCCAGCGCCATCTATTCCCTGGGTTCCGCCGGGAAAAAGGCCATCAATGGGGCCCGGCGGACCATTGCCGCCGCCATCGGCGCGAAGCCGGAGGAAATCTACTTTACCGCCGGAGGTACGGAAGCCGACAACTGGGCGCTGAAGGCCGCGGCGGAGTGCTGCGCCGGAAAGGGAAGGCATATCATCACCACGAAGATAGAGCACCACGCGGTGCTGCACGCCTGCGGCTACCTGGAGAAGAATGGCTACGAGGTGACCTATCTGGACGTGGACAGGGACGGAATCCTGGATCCGGAGTCTCTGAAGGAGGCCATCCGGCCTGACACGGTGCTGATCAGCGTCATGTTCGCCAACAATGAAATCGGAACCATACAGCCCATTCGGGAAATCGGGGCCATTGCCAGGGAGCGGGGCATCCTGTTCCACACGGACGCGGTGCAGGCCTTCGGACAGGTGCCCATCAACGTGGAGGAGATGCACATCGACATGCTCAGCGCCAGCGCCCACAAGCTCAACGGCCCCAAGGGCACAGGCATGCTCTATATCCGCAGCGGGCTGAAAATACGTTCATTTATACACGGCGGAGCACAGGAAAAGGGTGTCCGCGCAGGCACGGAGAACGTGCCCGGGATCGTGGGCTTCGCTGCGGCTGTTCGGCGGGCGCTTTCGCGCATGGAGGAGAAGGCCGGAAGGGAAAGGGAGCTTCGGGATTATCTGATCCGGCGGATCGAGGGGGAGATTCCCTACTGCCGTCTGAACGGCCATCGGGAGAAGCGGCTCCCCGGCAATGTGAACATTTCCTTCCGGTTCATCGAGGGGGAATCCCTGCTGATCATGCTGGACATGAGGGGCGTATGCGCCTCCAGCGGCTCCGCCTGTACCTCCGGCTCATTGGACCCCTCCCATGTGCTGCTGGCAATCGGGCTGGAGCACGAGGAGGCCCACGGATCCCTGCGCATGACCCTCTCGGAGGAGAACACGCAGGAGGAGCTGGACGAGGTGGTGGGACACCTTGCGGAAATCGTGCAGCGGCTGCGGGACATGTCGCCGCTGTATGAGGATTTCATGAAATCCCGGAGGGACAGGACATAAAGAAGCTTTGCGGTGCCTGAAGACACAGGGATGCGAAACCTCTGAACGGATTGGCGCGGGGCGGCGTCCATGGAAGTCACAGGACAGACAGGAGGAGCTATGTACAGCGAAAAAGTGATGGATCATTTCCAGAATCCCAGGAACATGGGAGAGATAGAGGATGCCAGCGGCGTGGGGACTGTGGGGAACGCCAAATGCGGGGATATCATGCGGATATTCCTGGACATCGATGAGGAGGGCGTCATCAGAGAGGCGAAGTTCAAGACCTTCGGCTGCGGGGCCGCTGTGGCCACCAGTTCCATGGCCACGGAGCTGGTGAAGGGCAAGACCGTACAGGAGGCCCTGCAGGTCACCAATAAGGCGGTCATGGAGGCCCTGGACGGTCTGCCGCCTGTGAAGGTGCACTGCTCCCTGCTTGCCGAGGAGGCCATCCACGCGGCGCTCTGGGACTATGCGAAAAAGCAGGGAATCGCGATAGAGGGCCTGCAGGAGCCCAGGGCGGATATCCATGAGGATGAAGAGTCGTGACGAAGGCGAGGACATATAGCCAGAAAGATTCTTCCATTATATGGACAACTGCCCATAATTCTGATACAATCATACTGGTTCGCGGAAATGACAGTCAGAGGTTCTGCGAGAGATACGATTGAATATAGATCAGGAAGAGGAATCATCAATGGAATCCATGGACAGAAAAACCGAACAGAGCAGAATCCGAAATTTCTGCATCGTAGCGCACATAGACCACGGCAAATCCACTCTGGCCGACCGCATCATCGAGCACACAGGCCTGCTGACCAGCAGGGAGATGCAGGCCCAGGTGCTGGACAATATGGACCTGGAGCGGGAGCGGGGCATCACCATCAAGGCCCAGGCCGTCCGCACCGTGTACAAGGCCCGTGACGGGGAAGAGTATATCCTGAACCTGATAGACACCCCCGGCCATGTGGACTTCAACTATGAGGTAAGCCGCTCCCTGGCAGCCTGCGACGGCGCCATATTGGTGGTGGACGCGGCGCAGGGCATCGAGGCCCAGACCCTGGCCAATGTATACCTGGCCCTGGATCATGACCTGGACGTGATTCCCGTGATCAACAAGATAGACCTGCCCAGCGCGGAGCCCCAGCGGGTCATGGATGAAATCGAGGATGTGATAGGCCTGGAGGCCCAGGACGCGCCCCTGATATCCGCCAAGAACGGCATCGGCATCGAGGATGTGCTGGAGCAGATCGTGCAGAAGATTCCCGCGCCGAAGGGGGATGCCTCTGCCCCTCTGCAGGCTCTGATTTTCGACTCCCTGTACGATTCTTACAAGGGCGTCATCATCTTCTGCCGGATTATGGAGGGGACCGTCAAAAAAGGAACGGTAATCCGCATGATGGCCACCGGGGCGAAAGAGGAAGTGGTGGAGGTGGGCGTCTTCGGCGCAGGCCAGTTCATCCCCTGCGAGGAGCTGTCCGCCGGCATGGTGGGCTACATCACGGCCTCCATCAAGAACGTGAAGGACACGGAGGTGGGGGATACGGTGACGGACGATGCATGCCCCTGCCAGGCTCCGCTGCCCGGCTACAAAAAGGTGCAGTCCATGGTCTACTGCGGCTTTTACCCGGCGGACGGGGCAAAGTACCCGGATCTGCGGGACGCCCTGGAGAAGCTCCAGCTCAACGATGCTGCCCTGCAGTATGAGCCGGAGACTTCCATCGCGCTGGGATTCGGCTTCCGCTGCGGCTTCCTGGGGCTGCTGCACCTGGAGGTGATCCAGGAGCGCCTGGAGCGGGAGTACAACCTGGATCTGGTGGCCACGGCTCCCGGGGTGGTGTACAAGGTATTCAAGACCAACGGGGAGATGATCGAGCTGACGAATCCCTCCAACCTGCCGGATCCTTCCGTGATCGAGCATATGGAGGAGCCTGTGGTCAGCGCGGAGATCATGGTGACCAGCGAATTCATCGGCTCCATCATGGAGCTGTGCCAGGAGAGGCGGGGGCGGTATCTGGGCATGGAATATATCGAGGCCAGCCGGGCGGTGCTGCGCTACGACCTGCCTTTGAACGAGATCATATATGACTTCTTCGATGCGCTGAAGTCCAGATCCAAGGGCTATGCCTCCTTCGACTATGACATCAAGGGCTATGAGGAGTCCAAGCTGGTGAAGCTGGATATTCTGATAAACAAAGAAGAAGTGGACGCCCTGTCGTTCATCGTCCATGCGGATTCCGCTTACGAACGGGGGCGGAGGATGTGCGAGAAGCTGAAGGAGGAGATTCCCAGGCACCTCTTCGAGATTCCCATCCAGGCGGCCATCGGCGGCAAGGTCATCGCCAGGGAGACCGTCAAGGCCATGCGCAAGGACGTGCTGGCGAAATGCTACGGCGGTGACATCACCCGGAAGAAGAAGCTGCTGGAGAAGCAGAAGGAGGGCAAGAAGCGCATGCGCCAGATCGGCAATGTGGAGATTCCCCAGAAGGCTTTCCTGAGCGTGCTGAAGCTGGATGATGATTGAGGGATGCGATTGGCGGGGATGCGGTGAATTTCGGAATGGCTTG
>NZ_CAPDXS010000236.1:0-4349 GCF_948601915.1 uncultured Acetatifactor sp.
GTCCGCGGGCATGGCCATCATGACCCAGTGCTATTCCACCAGGGGATTGGACGCGGTGGCGGCCCTGAACATCTCCACGGTGATTTCCAACCTGTTCAACGTGGTGTTCGTGGCCATGGGAAGCGCGGTGTCCATCATCGTGGGGCAGCTTCTGGGCGCGGGGAAGATGGAGGAGGCCAAGGATACGGACAGGAAGCTGATCGCCTTTGCGGTGATGAGCTGTGTGGTGATGGGGGCGATCGTGTTCGTCCTTGCGCCCCTGTTCCCGAAGCTGTACAATACCAGTACAGAGGTAAAGGAGCTGGCAACGGTGCTCCTGCGGGTGGCGGCGCTGTGCATGCCTATCTTCGGTTTCCTGCACACCACCTATTTCACCCTGCGCTCCGGAGGAAAGACGATCATCACGTTCCTATTCGACAGCGTGTTCCTCTGGTGCGTCAGCATCCCCGTGGCCTATGTGCTCAGCCGCCACAGCGCCATGGCCATAGCGGCGCTGTACCTATGCTGCCAGATGCTGGACCTGATCAAATGCGTCATCGGGTTCGTGCTGGTGAAGAAGGGTGTGTGGCTGAACAATATCGTGGCGTAGGGATTCTGGGAATTTCCAGAAATAGCATGTCCGGCGCAGACAAAGCATCTGCCTATGGCCTGTAGGAGCGTGCGGACAGATCAGCAGGGAATCAAGGCTGCCCAGACAAGGAGGCGGCCTTTCTCATTTCCCGGCCAGTGTCCATATGCGACCGGAAATATTTCTCTCGCACGCACTTGTAAAGAAGAGGAAAAGGTTATAAAATGAGAGGATGAAATATACCGTGGAAGTATGGCGGGGCATGGAAAACAGAAAACCACAGATTGAGAGGGAACAGGCATGGACAGAGAATTGTACGAAAAGGCAGGCGCGTGGCTGGAGGAACATAAAAATGCCATGGTGGAGGACATCAAGCGGCTGGTGCGCATCGACAGCGTCTCCCGGCCCGGCACGGACGATACGCCCTTCGGGAGAGGCTGCGTGCAGGCCCTGGAGGAGATGCTGGCCATTGGCAGGGAGCATGGCTTCCACTGTGAGAACCATGGCAATATCGTAGGCAGCATCGGCGGGGAGGAAAAGCACTGGGACAACCTGATCGGATTCTGGAACCATCTGGACGTGGTGCCCACCGGGAACGGCTGGGAGAACGGGCCCTTCGACCCGGTGGTGAAGGACCGGTTCCTGATTGGCCGGGGCGTCTCGGACAACAAGGGGCCTGCCATAGGCATCCTGTATGTGATGGAGTGCCTGCGGGAGCTGAAGGTGCCGCTGAAGCATGAGCTGTGCCTGTTCGTGGGAACGGACGAGGAGCGGGGGATGGAGGACATGGAATACTACACCGCCCATTATCCCGCGCCCAAGCTGTCCATGACCCCTGACAGCGGCTTCCCGGTGTGCTACGGCGAGAAGGGCATCCTGGAGGGGCAGATGGTCACGGAGGGCGCAGTGTCCGTCCAGGTGCTGGAGGTCAGGGGCGGCAATGCCAGCAACATGATTCCCGACAGGGCCTGGGCATTGTTTTCGGACAGTGAGGGGCTGCGGGAGGAGCTTGACAGGCTATGCGGGCCTGCCGGGGCTGTGCCGGAAGATGCTGCGGCTGCCAGAGAGCACGGTCCAGAAGCATGTGGGGACGCAGCAGAAAGGACCGGAGAAAAGCGCGCGACAGGCGGGCCGGTGCAGGACAAGGCCGCAACAGCCGGCAGGATCTCCTGGGAGATGGAAGCCCGGGGCATCCGCGTCACCGCCTGCGGAACCAGCAAACACAGCGCGGCTCCCCACGGCAGCGTCAACGCTATCCACGAGCTGTGCCTTTTCCTGGAAAATATGACAGCACTGTCGGAAAATGACAGGCAGCTCTTCGCCAAGATTGGGAAGCTCACAAGAGAGTACGACGGGGCGGAGGTGGGGATAGCCTACCGGGACGAAGTGTCCGGCCAGACCACCTGCGCGGGCACGGTGCTGGCCATGGAGGAGGGGCATTTGAGCCTGACCTTGAACATCCGCTATGCCATCACGGCCAAGGACCAGGAGGACATCGCAGCCCTCACGGCCTACGGCGCCGCCAACGGAATCCGATTCCGGCTGGAGCGCAATTCCAGGCCCGGGTATTTTCCCAAGGAGCATCCGGCTGTGGACATACTGACGGATGTATACAATGAGCTCACGGGAAGCGATGCCAAAAGCTATGTGATGGGAGGAGGCACCTATGCCAGGAAGCTCCCCAACGCCTTTTCCTACGGCCCCGGCGGCATAAAGGAAAGCGAGGAGGACAAGGAGGCCAGGGAGCGGCTCTTCGCCCCGGGGCACGGGGGCGGGCACGAGCCGGACGAGGCGCTGAACCTGCGCCTGTTCGTGGAGGCCATGAAAATCTACGCCTGTGCCATAGCGGCGCTGAACGATGTGGAGCTGTGACGGGCCATGAGTTTTTTGAGTGTATTCGTCCATAATACGGTGTCGATTGTTGTGAGCTTGGTGTACGTGGTCTTCGTGGGCATGGCGGTGCTGAAGATTCTGCCCGCCAATCCGAGGAAATACGGACTTTGCAGAATCGCCCTTGCGACGGTCTGCAAAGTGTCGGTCATATTGCTCGCTACCGTTTTTTACAAGAAAGGCTTACTGGCGTATATTTTCAACAACATACTGCTGGCTTACGTGCTGCTGATTGGGAATGCGCTCTGCGTGTGCCTGGTCTTTCGTGAGAAATTCCGGCGGTGCTGGGGCATTACCTTGTTCACGCAAATTGTAGTAGAGTATTCGGGGACGCTGTCCTTTCTGATTTTCACGGACAGGCCCCTTGTGCTGAATATCCCGGAAGAGCGCCGGGTGTACATGTTGGTGAACTATGGGGTGGGGCCCGGGGTATTTTTCCTGCTTTTGTACCTCCTGTATAAAATGAAGATAGGAGACGCGTATCGCCGGTGGCTGGAGCATGGGGAGTTCTGGAGCCGGGGCATGATTTGCCTGAGCGCATATCCAATCCTGTTCTATGGGGCCACAGACCTCCTCATGGGCAGTGGGGTGAGCCGCAATGTCAGCTGGGGCATTACGCTGCTCATGCTGTTCGCGGCGCTGGTCTTGTTCCACCACATGGGAATGGAGGAATGGCAGCGCAGGGAATTCGCCTCCCAGCAGATCATCCTCCAGCAGCAGGATGTCTATATAAAGACGCTGGAAGGAATGCAGGAGGAGATGCGGCGCTTCCGGCATGATTACAAAAATATGATGTCGGGGCTGTATCTTACGGCAAGGGAGGGGGAGCTTGCGAAGACGCACTGCTTCATCCAGGAGATGACGGAGGACTTCGACAGCCAGATCGGAGACCGGATCAGGCAGATGGGGCAGCTTGGCAATGTCTGCATGACGGAGGTAAAGGGGCTGCTCCTCACAAAGCTGGCCCAGATGCAGAGGGACGGCACGGTCTGTGAGCTGGAGGTGATGCACCCCTTCCAGGGGACCAGGTGCAGGATCACGGATCTGTGCAGATGCTTAGGAATCCTGATTGACAATGCCATGGAGGAGGTCAGGGGGCGGGAGGACGCACGGGTGCATATCATGATCAGCAGCCAGGAGGGGTACACCACGTTCCGGGTGAAGAACCGGCTGTACCATACCGTTGACGTCCATAAGATCTGGCAGCAGGGGTATTCCACCAAAGGGGCGGACAGGGGCCTGGGGCTTGCCAGCTACCGGAAGATTCTGGCAGGCTATGAGGACGTGCTGCCTGCCACGGCGGTGCAGGAGGGATATTTCATCCAGGAGTTTAAGGTGCGGGAGCAGAACGGGAAGTAAATTATAATAGGGGCTGTGCTGTGCAGAAGCGGAACTGGAATACAGCGTCTGTCCCGCACGGCCCCCCAGAGGATTTACGGACGCATCTCTTTCGCGGCCGGAAATTCTCTGCCCATGTCTGGGGGCTGTGCGGGACAGAAGCGGAACTGGAATAAGGAGGAAAAGGTGCTGTCAGTATACATTTGCGAGGACGAGGAGGAAGTCCGCAGGATCCAGAGGGAATGTCTGGAAAAACAGATCATGATACAGGGGTATGACATGGAGATTGCCCTTTGCAGCGGCCGTCCGGGAGAGATTCTGGAGGCAGTGGAAAAGAATCCGGGGAGGGGAATCTACTTCCTGGACGTGGAGCTGAAAGGGGAGGAAATGGACGGGTTCGCTCTGGGGCGGGAGATCAGGAGGCTGGATCCCAGGGGGTTCATCATCTATGTGACAGCCTATGGGAACCTGGCCTTCGAGACGTTCCGCTACCATCTGGAGGCTCTGGACTATATCGTGAAGGAGAGCATGGAGAAGATGGAGGAGGGGCTTG
>NZ_CAPDXS010000237.1:0-4323 GCF_948601915.1 uncultured Acetatifactor sp.
AGCAGATGGCTGTTGCCGGCCTGCAGGACGCCCAGGGTGATGACCTCCTTTTCGGCGGCCTGGTCCCTGGGGACTTCCTCCACCACGGCCAGCTCGCCGGCGCCTTCATCCTCCTGGAGGAGCACTGCGATGCGCCCGTCCGCCAGCGTGGAGACGCGCTTAACGGAGTCTGGATCGATGTCGCAGTTCGCCCATTGCAGCAGCAACCTCAGGGTATCTGCTGCCGCGTCATAGAGATAGAGGGCGTTGCTTATGGAAGTCAGGAAACGTTTCTCACCATAGGTCGCCAGATAGTTTCCAAGCACAGTCTTGCCAAGCGGATTCCCGAAAGAGGCGATTGTGGCATCTTGTGAGGATACATCTTGGCTGTCCTCCGGGGAACCTCGCTGGCCGTCTTCCTGGGATGTACTCTGATTCTGGGAGACGCTCCGCCCATCTCCGGATGCCGCCCCGCCATAGACGACCTCCCGTATAATAGCATCATTCTCGGAGTTGTACAGGCGGCAGTATACATGGCCTGCGGCGTCTCCTGCGAGCCAGCTTGGATTCTCTCCCTCGGGAGCTTCCACCGTCCCTACATAGTTGCAGGTTCCATCGAACAGGAGGAGCTTATCTATCCCTTTGAGATATAGCCGCCCCTCCCCGTCCGCTGCCGTCTCATATGGGACAAACTGGCTGGTGAGCGGGGAGACGTTCTGCCTGGCCAGCTCTTTTCCCGCGGCATCGTATTTCACCAGATAGCGGGTGTCGGATTTCGGCGGATTCGGCACACTATAGAAGACATACAGGTTCCCCTGGTGGTCGGCCTGGAGGCGGCGTCTGCAAGCCTCGGTTGTAAAGGGCTCTATGTCCAGCTTCTTGGCCTCCTCACCCGGTGTCCACTGGTAGAATTCACCGTCGAAAGTGACGTAATAGACAGAATCACCGGATACCGTGAAGTCCTCCACGCCGCCCTCGGGGGAGTGGAACTGGGTCTCATAGACATAGGGGGAGTCGATTTCCTCCCCGCCTCCCATGGCGCAGCCGGTCAGTGCCAGTGCCAGAACTAAGGCCGGAAATAAGACTGCCCGCCGAAGCTTTCGCCGGGGAGCGGCATTAGGATTTTTCCTGTCATGGTTTTTCTGTCTGATATGCATAGTTGCCTCCCTTTCACGCCAACATTCCGGCCATACAAACTGATTCAAGGCCTCCAGATCTCAGTTCTGCTCCTCCAGGTAAATAGATACCCGGTTCTGGATGAGGGCCGCCACGTCCGCGGCGCTTTTCTGGCCGCTGAAGTAGCTCGCCGCCTCCTGGGCGACGATGGAGGATATCTGGCCGCCGCCCCGGGCGGTGGTGGAGGAATCCAGCAGGGCGCATATGAGCTCCGTCTCCTCGGGGAGGGGCGTATAGAAGAATACCTGCAACGTTCTTGAGGAGAGTATGTGGTCGGCGTGCCGTTCAGGCTTTCCGTCCTGCATATAGGTTTCTCCGTCCTCCCCTATGCTGTAGGGATTTTCCGTGACCTTTGCGAAATACCGCTCCCTTGTGCCCAGCTCCGTGGGGAAGCCCTTTGTGCCCTTCAGGGCGGAATAGCTTTTGGGAGGATTCTCCCACCCGGTGAGCAGCAGCTCCACAAAGGCCCATGCCTCCTCCTTGTGCTTTGACTTGGCGGAGATGGCGCATGTCCCGCCGCAGTCCTCCAGCAGGCTGCCCGCCCGGCCGTCCACCGTGGGGAAGCCCACATAGGAGATGTCCTCCATCCCCAGGATTTGTGCCAGCAGGGAGATGTCCTCCGGCCGGACCAACTCCACCTCGTGCAGCAGGGCGGTGTTGCTCCGTTCCATCATGTCCAGGACCTCTGCGCCCTCCGTCCCCTTTCTGTCGGAAAAGCGCCCGCAGAATTCCAGCAGACGTATGAATTCATCGGATGTAAAGTCGCAGGTATGCGCCTCCCAGTCCACGAAATGGGACTGGTTGAAGACGAGGCTGTATTCCAATAGCTGTCCGGCATCCGCGGAGAATACGGTGCTGTCAGGGTTGCCGTCTATGAACTCCATCATCTCCTCCAGCGTCCAGCCCGCGGCGTCCCCCAGCTCCCCCAGGCGTTCGGTGCGCCCTGCCAGCGTCCGGATCTGCAGCGCGCCGGGGAGGGCGCAGAGCTTACCGTGGAAGGTGTAGGCTTCTATCACATTGTCCGCCAGCTCCAGGTCCCCGTCCGCCTCCAGATAGGGGGCCAGGTCCTCCAGGAGCCCTTTGGCGGCATAGGTCTCCAGGTCGTCGTATTCCAGAACCAGGAGGTCCGGGCACTGGCCGGAGGAGATGTCCATGTGCAGGGCGGTGCGGGCCTCCTCTGTGGCATCAGGCTGTCCCGAATCCAGGTTGGCATCGTAATATTCTCTGACTTCGATGCGGCAGTCAGGGGAGTTCCTGTTGAACTGGGAGATGCAGCGCGACAGATGGCTGTTGCCGGCCTGCAGGATGCCCAGGGTGATGACCTCCTTTTCGGCGGCCTGGTCCCTGGGGACTTCCGCTACCACGGCCAGCTCGCCGATGCCATCATCCTCCTGGAGGTGCGCCACGATGCGTCCGTCAGCCAGCGTGGCGATGCGCCGCACGAAGTCGGGATTGATGTCGCAGTTCACCCATTGCAGCAGTGCCGTCCGGGTATTTGACGTCAGGTCATTGAGATAGAGGGAATTGTCTACGGAGTTCAGGAAGCGGTTCTCGCCATAGGCCGCCAGACAGTTTCCCGGCACAGCCTCTCCGAGGGGATTCCCAAAGGAGGCGGTTTGGGAATCCTGCGGGGAACCGCCCTGGCTGTCCCCGGAGGCCTCCCCGCCACAGACGACCTCCCGTATGACAGACGTCTCATAAGTTTGGGTGTCGTACAGACTGCAGTATACATGGCCCGCGGTGTCTGCTGCGAGCCAGTTTGGCATCTCTCCCTCGGGAGCCTCCACTGTCCCTATACAGTTACAGGCCCCATCGAACTGGAGGAGCTTATCCATCCCTATGAGATAGAGTCGCCCCTCCCCGTCCACTGCCGTCTCGTAGGGGGTGAACTGGCTGGTGAGCAGGGAGACGTTCTGCTTGGCCAGCTCCTTTCCCGCGGCATCGTATTTCACCAGATAGCGGAAGTCGGGCTTCAGCGGATCCGGCACACTATAGAAGACATACAGGTTCCCCTGGTGGTCCGCCTGTAGGAGACGATAGTCCGCCTGTAGGAGACGATGGTCAGCCTCGATTGTAAAGGGGGCTATGTCCAGCTTTCTGGCCTCCCCGCCCGGCGTCCACTGGTAGAATTCTCCGTCGAAGGTGCTGTAGTAGACAGAATCACCGGATACCGTGAAGCCCTCTACGCCGCCCTCGGGGGAGTGGAACTGGGTCTCGTAGACATAGGGGGAGTCGTTTTCCTCCTCGCCTCCCCTGGCGCAGCCGGTCAGTGTCAGGAAGAGGGCTGGAAATAAGACTGCCAGCCAAAGGCTTTGCCGGGAAGGGGCATTGGGATTTTTCTTGTCATGGCTTTTCTGTCTGATATGCATAGTTGCCTCCCTTTCACGCCAACATTCCGGCCATACAAACGCATGGCCAGAATGCTGTGTAAATTCTGCTGTTTTTGGTAGGATACGTTATTGACGTCTGTACTCCGTGTAACTCTCTGATTTATTGTAACTACAGTTATCGCAGTGACTTTCTACAGTCACGTTATATATCTTATATAAAATCCCGTCAATCCTTTCGGAACCCTTATATACTTCTGTCCGATTTGTAAAAAAAGACCAGCTGTTACATTGATTGCAAAGTGCAACTTTATAATGGGGGCTTATTCCGGGTTCAGCCGCAAATACAGGAAGACAGCTCATAACGCTCAGAGCGCCACCCAGGATAACGGCAAATGCTTTCTTTTTCAATTTGCTCATAATCATCTCTCCTATCTTTCTCTTTCTGTAGTAGGCCGCATGCTTCCTGATTACGGCCTCCAGATCTCAGTTCTGCTCCTCCAGGTAGATGGAAACCCGATTCTGGATGAGGGTCGCTACATCCGTAGCGCTTTTCTGGCCACTGAAGTAGCTCGCCGCCTCCTGGGCGACGATGGAGGATATCTGGCGGCCGCCCCGGGCGGTGGTGGAGGAATCCAGCAGGGTGCATATGAGGTCTATCTCCTCAGGGAGAGGCGTATAGAAGAACACCTGCATCGTTCTTGTGGAGGAGGCGTAGAAGAAGTTCCGCTCAGGCTTTCCGCCCCACGTGTAGATTTCTCCGTCCTCCCCTATGCGGTAGGGGGGTTCCGTGACCTTTGCGAAATACCGCTCCCTTGTGCCCAGCTCCGTGGGGAAGCCC
>NZ_CAPDXS010000238.1:0-385 GCF_948601915.1 uncultured Acetatifactor sp.
AATCAGCAGCGCCACAGTCAAAATCACCATGAATTCCTCGTATGTACTCATAATGCTCACATCTTTCCATCAGGATCTCGGAATGGGTGAGAGCACGTCCCCCGACTGCCCGGAGAAGCACATTACAGCATGTCCCTCAGGCCGGCTCCTCCAGTTTTCTCTGGAATTTTGCTGCTCCGGAAAGAAGATCAGCGTATTCAGCCACTTTGCAGCGTCCGTCCTCATTCAGTGGCTCGTACGTTTTTTGGCACCACTCAATATACTTTCTGATGTGTGCGATCAGACGTTCATGGGACTTGTCCGTTCCCGTGCATTCAATGATTATGAGAGGGTTTCCGGCTTCATCTTTTATCATGAAATCACATTGGGGCTCTTTGGCGGCTTT
>NZ_CAPDXS010000238.1:395-4301 GCF_948601915.1 uncultured Acetatifactor sp.
GGCTTTCGGAACAGTTCCCTTGGAACCGCCCCTGTCCTCCCACGACGAACCGTCTGTTGTGGGAGCCTTTCCCGTTGAGAATTCATCCAGGAACCGGAGCGCGGTCCGATATATTTCATTTTCCGCGAAAAGATATGCTGCCGATACCTGGAAGTAATCGGCTATTTTGCGGATCATTTCCATGCTCGGCTCACGCTTTCCGTTTTCCCAGTTGAAAATAGCGTTCTGGGTTACCTGAAGCTCCCTCGCAAGTGCCGTCTGGGTCAGGCCTCGCTCCATCCTTAAGTTCTTTAGTTCATCCGCAAAACAGGACATCATATAGGCCTCCTTGATAATAGCAAAAAGGTGTGAAGATTGATTGGATTATAGCATAATGGAATGCGCAGCGCAATAGTAAATTTATTTTTCTTGTATTGGCAGCCGCATTGTTGTATGATAAAGTATCAAAACCCACAGGGACGGGCAGGAGGTACGGATATGAAGATAGGAGAAATCGACAGGAATCTGGCAGTGCAGTCAAAGCTGGAAATCAGTGGGCTGAAATACCGAAGCGCGCTGGAGGAGCCCTTTGAAATCTATGGGCTGTACCGGCCGAAGGAGACAGGGCAGTACAGGCGCATGCCCGCGGAAGTGGCGGAGCGCGTGAGCGAAGGCGTCGCGGGCCTGAGCAGCCATACGGCGGGAGGGCGCATCCGCTTCTGGACGGACTCACCCTATGTGGCGGTGAAGGCAAAGCTTACGGGCCAGTGCTTTATGTCTCATATGCCCCTTACCGGCTCCCACGGGCTGGATTTATATGTCTATGACGGCACCGCGGATATCTTTCAGGGAACTTTTGTACCGCCCTTTGACTCCCCGGAGGACTATGAATCCGTGGTATATGTCCGGAACAGAGGGATGAACGAAATTACGATACATCTCCCGCTGTACAGCGGTATATCGGAATTGTATATCGGGCTGGACGAACATGCCGAAGTGGGGCAAGGGAGGAGATATTGCCCGGTGGAGCCTGTGCTGTACTATGGCTCCTCGATCACCCAGGGAGGCTGTGCCAGCAGGCCCGGCAATCATTATCCGGCGGCGATCGCCAGGGCGTACAATGTGGACTTCCTCTGCCTGGGCTTCTCCGGCGGCGCAAAGGGGGAGGCGGAGATGGCGGACTATCTGGCGGGGCTTCCGGCCAGCGTGTTCGTCTGCGATTACGACCACAACGCGCCGGATGCGGAGCATCTGGAGGGCACGCATGCCGCCCTGTACAGGCGCTATCGGAAGTCGAATCCGCAGACCCCCATCGTCTTCGTGTCGAAGCCGGATATCCGGCCGGACGACAGCGGAGATGTCCGGCGCAGGGATGTGGTGTACCAAACCTATATCGAGGCTTTGAGGGGCGGGGACGAGAGGGTTTATTTCCTGGACGGCTTCCACCTTTTTGCGGGAGACAGGCGGTATGACTGTACGGTGGACGGATGCCACCCCAACGATGCGGGGTTCTTCCGGATGGCCGAGGCGATCGGGGAGCTGGTGCGGCATTGCCTGGCCCTGTGACAGCGTCCGGGGACATTTTGGACGGCAGACGGAATGGCGCCCGGCAGGAGAAAATAAGGGACGGGGAGGGACATGATGGGATATGACTGCCTGATCATAGACGATGAGAAGCTGCTTGCGGACAGCACCGCGGAGTATTTCAACCTTTTCGGCGTCAGCACCGCAGTGGCGTACAGCGCAGGGGACTGCCGCAGATTTTTTGAGACCGATACAGCAAAGCTTCTGCTGCTGGACATCAACCTGAAGGACGGCAGCGGCTTCGCCCTGTGCAGGGAGCTGCGGGAGAGGACGGAGATTCCGATCCTCTTCATCTCCGCCCGCAGCAGCGATGACGACAAAATCATGGCGCTGCATATCGGCGGGGACGATTATATCCAGAAGCCCTACTCCCTGGGGGTCCTGCTGGCCAAGGTGCAGGCGGTGCTGAAGCGCTACGGCAGACAGGAGGAGCTCTCCGACCGGGAAAAGCAGGGATACCGCTGCGGCAGGCTGGAAATCGATTTCGGGGCCAGGAAGCTGCTGGTGGAGGGAAAGCCTGTGAAGCTCACTGCCCTGGAGTTTCGGCTGCTGTCCTATCTGGTGCAGAATGAGGACAGGGTGGTGACGAAGCAGGAGCTGTTCGAAAAAGTCTGGGAGGATAAGTTCACTGGAGACGGCACGCTCAACGTCCATATCAGGAAGCTGCGGGAGGCCATTGAGCCAGACCCCGGGAATCCGGAGCACATCCTCACTGTCTGGGGGGAGGGGTATCGGTTCTGCGGATCGTCGCAGAAGGTTTGATGCATGGATCGGCGCTGTTATACTGCATAACGCTGAATACTGCCTAATGCAATCAAGCGATTGAACCAGTCAGCGTTATGCAGTCTGGTTTCACGGCAAGTGAAATCGTTAAGCAGTATAAGATGGCGCTGCCGCCACATGGGGCATCTCAGGAAGAGGGGAAATGAAAAAACGTTATTTTATAATCGCTCAGATAACTGTCCTCGCAGTGGAGGCGGTTCTGCTTCTATGCTTCGCGCTGTGGGACGCGGACAGCGCCCAGGACGCGGTGGCGGTGAACGAGGTGCTGCAGTCCGTGGAGTCCGGATGGGGCAGATTGGAGAGCCACGAGAGGCGGACAGGGCTTAACTATGTGGTGCTGGACGGGACAGGGGAAGTTCTGTTCCGGACAGATACGGGCTTAAGCGAAAGCGTCAACAGGGCAGTCGTCCACAGGGACACGATTCTGGACATAGAAAACGCAGGCCTTGTGGTGGGAAAGCTCATTGTATTCAATGACAGCGCCGAAATCCTGGAATCCGGAAAACGCGCCATGCTTCTGGCTGTCCTGGCCGTGATGCTGGCGCAGTGGGGCATCTGCATAGCATATGGGATGTATCTGGACCGAGCTGTGATCAGGCCTTTCCGGCAGCTGAAGGATTTCGCCCGCAGGGTGGCTGGGGGCAATCTGGACATCCCTCTGGAGATGGACAGGGGGAACCTGTTCGGGGCCTTTACGGAGAGCTTCGACATCATGCGGGAGGAGCTGAAAAAGGCCAGACTGGCCGAGGCGAAAGCCAATGCCGAGAAAAAGGAGCTGGTGGCCAAGCTCTCCCACGACATCAGGACGCCGGTGGCCAGCATCAAGGCGGCCTCCGAGGTAGGGGCGGCCCTGGCGCAGAGCGGCAGAATCAGAGAGAATTACGGCCAGATCATCCGCAAGGCAGACCAGATAGACGCGCTGGTGAACAATCTCTTCACGGCAGCTCTGGAGGAGCTGGAGCGGCTTGCAGTGAACCCTGTGGACATGGAGAGCGGGGAACTGGCGGCGATGCTTAAGAGCGCGGATTATTTCGGCTGGGCACAGATACCGCCCATTCCCGAGTGCCTGCTGCATGGGGACAGGCTCCGCCTCCAGCAGGTGTTCGACAATATCTTCGCCAATGCCTATAAATATGGAAGGAACGCATGTCAGGGAGAAGGGGGATTCCAAGGACAGTCCGCACAGGGTTCCCCTTGGGGCGGGAAAATCAATGTGACCATGCGGCGGGAGGGCCAGTGCCTCGCCGTCTGCATCGAAGACTGCGGCGGAGGCGTGGACGAGGAGGAGCTGCCCCTCCTGAAGGAGAAATTCAGGCGCGGGAGCAATGCCGGGAACAAGGAGGGCGCAGGCCTGGGCCTGTATATCTCCGATTATTTCCTGAGGGAGATGGGAGGGGAGCTGCTGGTGGAGAACGGAGAGAAGGGCCTGCGGGTGACGGTGGTCATCCGGCAGAGCGGTATATGACCGCAGGGAAGCTGCTATACTGCAGACCGTCAGGATTTACAGTAGTGTCTCCGGGAAAGTGCTTGGCTGGCGAGATCGGAAGAGCACACGTCTGA
>NZ_CAPDXS010000239.1:0-4179 GCF_948601915.1 uncultured Acetatifactor sp.
TCCTGTATCTGGCCCTTGTCGGTAAAGGAGTCCCCCAGGAAGGAGCGGGGGACGATGAGGGCCAGGATGCCCAGGGGCTTTAAGAGCGCCGCGGCCTTTACGCAGAAGTACATCTGGGAGGGGAGATCCCTGCCGCCCTCCGTCCGCCATTTCAGGTGGAAGGGCGGGTTGCCGACAACGTAGTCGAAACGCATCCCCGGGTTCCAGGAGCGGATGTCCTTGCATTCGATTGTAGCCTCCGGATAGAGGAACCTGGCTACTTTTACTGCTTTCGGGTCGATGTCGCAGCCGTAGAGGTTGGACTCCGTGGGCATGAAGTTGAAGAAATTCCCCATGCCGCAGGTCAAGTCCGCCACAAGGCTGCTCTCGGAGGGCTTCAGGCATTCAGCAGTTAGCTCACAGAGGCGGTGCGGGGTGAAGAACTGGCCGTTCTCAATCTCCTTTTTCGCCTGGCTGAAGGTATTGTAATTGTCATAATCCTCCCGGTTCAGCTCATGCAGGCCGCCGTCCCCGGTGTAGGCGTTGTAGATGTCCTCCGGGGTGATAGGGCAGCCCGGTGGGAGGCCGCTGTCGATTAGGTAAAGCACTTTTTCGTTCAGTGATTTCCGTTGGCCCTGGGGGATTTTCTCTCCGTGGCTGGAATATTTCAATGGAGGTTCACTTCCTTTCTATGTAATTTCTGCCATGTCCCGAAAAATGCCATAGGGGCAGATGGATTATGGATGTCAGTAGGGCGGTACGGTGCCCAGGTATTCCTCCACAAATTTTCTGGCATGTTCCTCCGTGTGGAATTTGATGTCTATCCGGTGGTTCTTGTATAGTTTCATGGACTGGACTTTCACGCAGCCCGGGAAAGTAAAGCAGTTTTTACTGTGGTCGCCGCTGTGGAGAGCCTGCGCCAGGCTGTCAGGAATGCCGGAGAAGCCCTCCGCCTCGAAATAGGCGATACCTTTTAGGATGTCTACGGCTCGCTGAAAAATCTCCCAAGCTCCATAGTTCTGGTAATGGAGCCGGTAACAGCAGGCAAAGTCAAGCTGGAGGGAGGCCTTTTTCAGGGTGAACCTTGCTTTGCTGCCAGCACTGTCCCAGGCAGCCCGGCGGCATTTTTCTTTTAACTCGCATACAGCTGATTCTGCCAGTTCCCGCCCACCGGTCTGGAGGAAAATCTGTTCCAGGATTTCCGTGTAATGGAGAGAAAGGCTGTCCATGGCCGCAGTATATTCTTCCATCTGTGGTCTGTATTCCTGAGGGGAGCTATGGTACGGCTTGTGCGGCAGAAGATTGTCCTTTATGTCCTCGGTTTGGATGGTGAGGTGGTAGGCGCTGCTCCTGGATGTCGCGCTCGGAAAGGCGCAGCTTTCCATATGTAGTGAGATAGGATTCAGATGGGACATTGCCGGTTGATGCAAGCGCCTCCTGCTGCTGGCGCTGCATGTCCTCCCAGAAGAATTCCAGTTCCTGTAGGGACGCCCTGGCGGCGTCATAGGCGGCCTGATGTGCCTGGCAGAAAGTGCGGTCGGTTTCCGAAATGCGGGCATCAGGTTTGATTTCAATGGATGAGAATTTTGAGAGTAGGTCCATTGTGTACTCCTTTCTATGGGAATCTGATGTGGTAATTATTGTTCTTTCGCCATGATATATTCATGGATGTATCCATTTGCAGGGTGGAAGCGTCCACCCGTTAATTTGCAACGATAAATGCTTTGGTCGTGAGTTTATGCTCAAGACCGCCATGAAGATGAGCGAATATGGCTGGTGGCCTTTTGTTGCAGTTTATTTTTTTAGTGGCGTGCATGGGCCAGGGGTTGCCGTCTGAAAGAGGCGGCATCCCCTGGCTGTCCGGAATGGCGGAAATTCATGCAATTACAATCTCCTCGGTTTCCTTTCTGTAGAGATAGATGCGGTTGGAGAGGAAACTGGAGGCATCGGTGGAATATTCATTTGCGGAGCGTACTGTATCCCGGTAGGACTCCGGGTCTTCGCCTTCTTTCAGCGGCAGAAGCACCATCTGGTGGATGGAGTCGGGCAGGAGCAGGACATCGCTCCCCATGAGCAGGGAGAAGCCTTTCAGGATATCCTTGTAGAGGATGGCCGCAGCCCCATATGCACGGTATGAATTGGTCAGCACGTACATCTGGGAGGGATGCCCGGGGAACGGCTCTCCCGGGGTAAGATCCGGCATGTAGGAGACCTGCAGGGGGTAAAGCAGCGGGGTGTTCGCTTCCGCAATGGGGAGCAGATCCTCTGCCGTAATGCCCCACATGTCTAGATGGCTGTTGAAGACGGTGATGGTTCCAGGGGCGTTTTCAAGACCGGATTTCATGCCGAATACGATTGCCATATCCAGGTATCTGAAATGTGGTATCTGGGTGAGGAGCTCCCGGTTGGCATCATAATTGATGAGGAAATAGAATATTGTCTCTCTGGCCTGGCCGAAATGCCTGACCCATTCCATGTCTACAGGCTTCTTCAGCCGGTCCCGCTGGTATATGCTGATGACGATGTTCACTGCGGCATCCATGCTGGCGTTTTTCTGGAAATCCTTGAATAGCTTCTCCAGATAAATGACAGGGCTGAGGCTGTTTTCCGAGTCCACGATTACGATTCCGTAACGGCGGATGTTGTTGAGTCTGAGTGATTCTTTGAGCTGGACTTCCCGGTTCAGGGCAGATGCCAGGGCACCCTGGATTTTTTCTGCGAATTCCTTGATGTTCATGTGTCCCTCCTAAAAAAAGCAGGAAGGGCTGCCTGCCCGTCCTGCCGGAAACAAATGCGGCATTGCCGCTGTCGATTGTTACATGGTAAGGCTGCCATGGCTGCGGCAGCCTTTGGAAGAATGGTTTGCGCACTGCCATGATGTACTGCAGATAACAGCCATAAGCTGCCATGGGGCAGTGCTATGGGCTGTCTTCAGGCGCATGCTGCCGGCTCCAAAGGAAACTGGCAGATGACTGCCGCCGGGTAGGGAGTCAGCAGAAGATGGTAGTGTGTATTCTCTGTCTCGAAGCGGATGCCGGTTGTATCCACTTCATGGATTGCGATTACCTGTGAGGTGCGGTAGATGTTACCGTTGGCCTTGAACACGGCACACTGTCCGGTGACAAGGGGGCAGAGGAGACTGCCGCAGAGCTGGATTGTTTTTTTCGTTTCTTCGGTTGTTTTCATTCTTGTGGCGCTCCTTTCTTTGGGTGGGATTTGTTATATTATAGGGAGAAAATGTGCCTAGTACCCCGGCGCGGACATCAAGTACTGATTACTCGGGAATCCATGCACCGGTGGACTAGAGTAGCTAACCCGGCATTATTCATGACAAAGTTCTGTGAGGACACAGCGTACTTCGTCCAAAAGCTTTCTGATGCGCTTTGTAGAGGTGTTTTGGCGGGTGGCTATATCCTGAAGATTGTAGCCACTGGATTTCAACCTCACGATTTCCATTTGCTGTTTGGAAACACGTTTAGCAAGATCGTGCAAAAGGAGAGTTGCATCCAACTGCTGAAGCATATCGTCATATACAGGCAATGTTTCCTCCAAAGTTATGCCATCAGACTGGCTATCTGGATATAGCATTGCGTGTATACTGCATACTTCTGCACTGCGTTTTTGGCATGACTTAGCTCTGGTATAGTTGTATAATGAATTCTGCATTCCTTTCCATGCTATATTGCCAAAAGTATGTGCTGCCAATTCAGGGTTGGTATAAAAGCGATGAATGGAATTGAGATAACCGAATATTACTATGTCATAATATTCATCAATAGGTAAATTCTTCCGTTGGAGAAATTTATAGACCAAATCATGATTCTGGGCTGCAAAAATCCTTTGTTCGGGTGTCAACGGTATTTCACACTTCATAAAATTCCCTCCTAAAATAGGGCAAGGGACTACCTGGTAAAAATCAGGAAATCCCTTGCAGTTTTGATATATGGCATTTTGCCATAAAATAGTCAGTTACACTTATTACGCAGGAAGTGCCTCATAGTCGCCATAAATAGGCTGTCCATAGTAGGGCTGTCCGGGTGCTTCTGCAGCAGGCGCAGCGTCTGTGCCGGCGGCATCAGTGGCAGCATAGCCATAGGCATTGTCGGCGGACGGAGTTTCAGATGTTTCAGTATGCTGCTGGAGAATGTTCCTTATCTGTTCCTTGAAGCTGTTGGCATAGTCCCTCACCTGTGCCAGTTC
>NZ_CAPDXS010000240.1:0-4117 GCF_948601915.1 uncultured Acetatifactor sp.
GCAAGATTGATACCCCGTTGCTTGCAGCGGGGTATTTGATTGCCTGGAACGTCTCCGCCATTCCTGTGGCGTCATGTTCATAGAGGGCAGCCGCAATATCGGGGAGCCGCTGGTTCAGCTCTGCAAAGGACGTTCCTCCTCCCAGCCAGCCTGTCACATTCCTCATGAAAACTGCGTTGTTTTCTGCCTCCATACTCCCCAGACACCATTCCCGCAGCCTTACATCCTTTTTTATCGGCACACCTTCTTTTCCGTTTGCTTCCAGAATCAGCTCTGCCGTCTGTACGGCACGGAGCATATCGCTGGCGTACACCGCATCAAAACCAATCCCCTTTAATTTATGCCCGATGTCAGCCGCCATCTGCCTTCCTGCTTCGGTGAGCGGTGAATCAGCCCATCCCTGCGCCCGGTCTAAGCTGTTCAAAAGCGTCTGCCCATGCCTGACTATGTAAAAACGAACCATGCTTTCACCTCCACTTGACAGTATAAGAGAGCGTGATTCAAATAGCAAGCGGTTACTTCAGCCATTCCCCCACAAGGCTTTGCCAGCGCAGCGCCCACGCTTCCTCCCCACAGAGATGCAACAGGCATCATCGATAGGAGGGCTTACAAAAAAGAAGGCTTGCCGCTGCTGCACTACAAATAAATAATACAAGCAATGGATGGATTCCGTTTGTAACGGGCTTAAGCATTGAATCACCAGTTCCGGCCTGTACCACAAAATAGTAACAGAACGCCCCCAAATACCCGGCGACTGTACTTTTTACAACAGAAGCACAAAGCAGCCCCGCAAACCCTAACGCCATACAGGCCGCAAATGCCCGGACAGCATATACCCCCATGGGGAATATGCTTCCACAGGCGCGCATATAGATCGCAAATACCAACACCAGCGCAAAAGCGCCCGCCATTGAGATTCCGATCCGCAGCGCTGCCACCACCCGGAAGGAAAGCGGGCGCAGAGCGACCATGCCATATAAGTCATGGGACTGTTCCCGGCAGAACAGGGATGTGAACATGGGGATTCCGACCAACGCCACCATCCGCTCCAGACAGTCAGCGGATTTTATACCGTCCAGATTTGCAGTCCCATAAATCAGCGGGATAACAGACAACAGCAGGATGGATGGAATGAACGCATTCTTATAGTTCATGCGGACGTTGACCCATAAAACCGTTAAAAAGTTTTCGGTTTTCAAAGATACCCACCCCTTTCCGTCTTGCCTCATATACGGCAACCGAGAGCGCCAAAAGCACAAAAGCCATACCGGAAATGAAAACCCTGTTCCACACCAGCATATGGATATCCTCCATCATCCTCCCATACCCTTTTAATGTATTATGGCGGACGATCAGGTCAAATAACTCATAATTTCCCCCTGCAATCCTGCCCACAGACGGCCTGCCCGCCAGCCAGAGCAGCCCTGAAACTAAAATGCCGGAATAATTCTCAGTCAGTACCGTCAGGAACAGCCCGATGGCCATGACCAGCAAGACTGTGGGCAGAATCCACAGCAAAACATATTTTGCAAAAGCAAATACATCCGGCTGCACTCCTGTCTCCCTGCAGAACCGCACCAGTGCCGCCAGCGACTTGACCGGGAAGATAAGGACAGGCAGCATCACCATACAGACGGATGCCCCAAAGCGGGTGCAGACCAGCCTTATGCCGGGAACCCTCCGCGGGTACACCAGCGCCTGCATCTTACGGCTCTTATCCCTCATCATCAGCTCGATCTCCACCAGGGCGGGCAGCCCTAAGGCCACCAGGGAAATACTGTCGCAGTAATACCTGGCAAATGCCCCTGTCACATGGTCTCCTTCATAGAATTCCCTGTGCTGCCGCTCCGTAACCGGACTTTCCTCCATATCATTCCCACCGTAATACAGCGCAAGCATTTCCTGGCTGAAATAGGAATTGCGCCCAATCATGGCATCCACCTCTCCCATGATCTCCCGGAAACGTTCAAATGTCACCTTGTCAAAACCACATTCCGGGTCTTGTGATGCACCGGCTATATCATCACTGTTTTCCGTATATTTCCAATCGCCGGGCTCTATGACAAACTGCCCGCTTTCGTTCTTTCCTCCCTCCCCCGGCTCAAGAACGAACCCGCCGCCGCCGGAAATCCGGAACTCTTCCGCGCCCTCCTTTCCTGCCGCTGCGTTTATCGCTTCCTCACTCATACCTGTCAGCTCTGCCAGGAAAGAAAGAATCCTCCTCTGCTCCTCCCCGGACATTGTCTTTGTTTTAACATATCCGAAAGGATAATATTCATACGTATTATTCCGGTAACTGTCCAAAAGCCGTGCGGCTGCCCCGGCCATCATATCTTCCTGCCTCTCCACCTCAGACAGCCGCTCGGAGTCCCCGGCATATATGCCATCCGGCGCAGTATAAAATACGGACGTGGGATCATCCTTCCCGCGAAGTTCATCCTCCACTGCCGCGTCAAATTGGCGGATGCAGACCAAAAACAATGCCAGCACATACAGCCAGTACAGGGCTCCCCTCGCTGTTTTTTTGCATTCCATCAGAAACAGGCTCATCCTTTCCCCACCCCCTTTCCAGTTGGCGCAGCAGCTCCATATAACCGTCCCATGCCGTAGGCGCGCAGGAAACGGGACAGAATGACGGAATTCCGTCAGCCAGCACACGGACTTTTGCATCCGATGCATGGCTCTGGCTGGACAGGATATAGTAATCCCTTTTGACCGCATCCTGCTCCTTTTTGGGGACGGCCAATTCATACACTTTCCCCTTCGCCTTTTTTGCCAACGCCCCCACCGTACCGGCAAACAGCAGCCGCCCGGCATCCAGTACCGCCACGTTTTCACACACCGATTCAATGTCGCTCATGATATGGGAGGACACAACCACGGTATGGCTGCCTGAAAATTCATCCAGCAGGGTATAAAAACGGAGCCTTTCTTCCGGGTCAAGCCCTGCTGTGGGCTCGTCAACCAGCAGCACCTGTGGGTCATCCAGCAGAGCCTGCGCAATGCCAAGCCGCCGTTTCATCCCGCCGGACAGCTTCCCTGCCTTTTTTGTCCTGTCCTCCCATAAATTCACCTGCCGCAGGAGCCGGGGGATGCGTTCCCGCCAGACCTCCCCCGGAATGTCAGAAAGCGCCGCCAGATAACGCATGACCTCCAGTACCGTCATATCCGGGTAAAAGGAAAACTCCTGGGGCAGATAGCCAATGAAAGGCCTGATTTTCTTTGTATCCTCCAGAGGGATCCCGTCAAATGTGACCTGCCCGCCGGAAGGTCTGCTCAGTGTGGCAAGAATCCGCATCAAAGTCGTCTTCCCTGCCCCGTTCCTTCCTACCAGCCCGTACATACCATTTCCGATAGAAAAGGTGATGCCGTCCAAAGCGGCCTTTTTTCCATAAACTTTCTTCAAAGATGCGATCTGTATCTCCATGAAAAAACTCTCCTTTCCAGCATTTATACGCTTAAGGAGAGTTTACCAGCTAAAAGTCTACATTCCGTCACAATGGATAGATTTATTCCGTTTTTATTTGCACCGTCACCCGCGCGCCGCCTTCCGGGGCATTATCGAGCAGGATGGCGCCGCCATGTTTCTGTGCAAGTATCCTGCATATGGTCAGCCCGATGCCGAAATGCTTCTTCTCCAGGGAGCGCCTTCCCTCCCTTTTCCCTTTATAACTTCTCGGAATCTTCAACCCTTATTTCATGGGGCTTTCAGAACCTATTTTTCAAAAATCACCCACTTTTTTCTCAAAAACACTTGACAAACCAGTCAAAAAATGCGGCGCTTCGCGCCCTTGATTATGAAGTATATTTTTTGATTGGAGGCGATTCTTGATGTTACCTTGTAACCCTGGCGGACATTCCGCCTACCAGGATACTTTCGTATCCGACTTCCTTAAGGCCTACCCCAATCCCTTTGTGCTTCCCAAAAGCACCTGGGACTATATCGTGCAGTTCTGGTACCTCGACCTTTCCCAGACGGATTCCATCATGCGGGACTGCTACTCTGTCTTTGGCCCGCCGCCACGGCTCCCTTCCTGCATGCTGCGCTCCTATCTGCTTGCCTTGAAACTGAAAGTTACTTCCATCACTGTCTGGTGCCGCATGCTTAAGGAAACTC
>NZ_CAPDXS010000241.1:0-4065 GCF_948601915.1 uncultured Acetatifactor sp.
ACGACGCTCTTCCGATCTTATCCCTCCAGGACGTCGATTCCGTAGTCGGCAAATTTGTCGATGTAATAGGGATCCAGATGGGCGCCGCCGGTGAAGATGATCTTCAGGTTCCCGCCGAAGGCCTTTGCCGCTACCAGTTTTTTGGGAATCAGAGGATTGGCGGCGGAAAGCCTTTTATAGATTGTCTCCAGCATCAGCGGCACCATGAGCATCACGTCCGGCTTGAACAGCCCCATGTTCTTTACCATATGCAGAAGGGAATCGTTGATGCATACGGTGGCCCCCAGGGAAAATCCCTTGAGCCAGTCCATGACGAGGCAGAAGGCGTGATGGATCGGAAGCACGCTGAGCATCACGGTTCCGGGCTCCCTGGCATAATCCACGGCCGCCACGTTGGAGGCCAGGTTGTCCTGGGTCAGCATGACGCCCTTGCTCTTCCCCGTGGTCCCGGATGTGAAGATGATGGTGGCCGTATCCCCGGGAGCGGGGCTGTCGGAGTAGGCTTCTGTGTCTTTGGAAAGCGCCATCAGAGACGGCAAAGATGCGGTCCTGGCATCCGGCACATCCGTTTCCTGCTCCTGCAGGATCCATATTTTTTTCAGCTTCGGACATCCGGCCGCGATCGCATCCAAAAGGGCGGTGTGCTTGGGGCTCAGGAAAAGCCCTTCGGAATCCGAGCGGTCGATCAGGTCCACCAGATCCTCCCCGGGAAGATTTGCGTCCAGCGGCACGGCCACGTTCCTGCCTGTAATGATGCCCAGGTAGCTTTCGATCCACTCCACAGAGCTGGCTCCGATCAGAGCGATATGCTTTTCCCGGAATCCTTCCGCCAGCAGGCCCTTCCGCACCATGGCTATGTTCTCCGCCAGATGGCGGTAGCTTCTCTCCCGGATCTCCTTTTTTGCCAGCCACTTTACCGCCATGATGTCGGCATGTTTTCTGGCGCTTTCTTCTAAAATATCCCTGATGAGCATTTTTGTATCCCTCCCTTCCGGTCCTGAACCGGCCTTACGCCTCTTCCTGTAATCTTTCCATTAGCTCAAGGGCTTCCGCAACGGTAAGGATCTGTACCAGGTTTTCTTCTTCCAGTTCGATGTCGAAGGTATCCTCCAGCTCTCCCAGGAAGGACATGAAGTCGAGAGAGCTGAATCCCAGATCCTCCCGGAACCTCATATCGTTTGTTATCTTCTCCGGATCCATGTTGCAATACTGCGCTACGATTTCTTTGAACTGCATTTCCTGTGTCATCTTTTTCCTCCTGAATAAAATGCTGATTATATTATATCTGTTCCATGATCTCCCCGATGGTCATGTCCGGTTCCGCGATGCCCTTGAAGAGGATGCGCATCATATAGTAGTAGAGGAGCTCCATGTCATGCTCCTGCAGATGGGCCGTCTGGTAGTGGAAGGAGAAATTCATCTCTCCGCTTCCGGTATGGGATACCGTCAGGTACATTTTCTTGGTGGCCGCGCCGTTTGCGAACCATTTTGAATGCTGGGGTATGTTGACCAGGTGGGGATTGTCCATCTTCACCGGCATGGGCTGATAGGTGAGGTAGCAGCTCTCATAGGTGGTGTTCTCCGGCGTATGATAGCGCTTCCGCAGCTCCTCCCAGATCAGGGCGGGGTCGTAATTGCTGTGCATGTAGATCCGGTTCTGCACGTTCTGGATCTCGTAGGCGGCCGCCAGGAAGTCCATATCGGCGGGGATCACGGTCCTGCAGGGGAACATGATTGTCCGGCTTCCCCCGGAGGTCCACTCGTCGTGGGTGGAGCGCCTGGAGATGAAGTTCTCGATCGTGATGTCCTCCTGGCCGTCATTTACCTTGGAAAGGTAGGTGCGGATGCCCAGGAGCAGCAGGTTCGTCATGGAAAGCTGATGGTTCATGCAGAAGGCAATCAGATTCCTTGTGGGCTCCGGCTCCAGATAATAATCCTTCACCTGTACGAAAAGATTCTTCAGCTCGATGTCCGCCGCCCTTAAGGCCTTGTTTCCGTGCAGCTTCCTTGCCTCCTCCAGGACGGCAGGCCCCTGGATATCGGAATAGAGGGGCTCGCCCAGGGCATCCAGCTGGTCGTCCCAGAACTTCTTGTCCTTGGCAAAGCGCTTCTCGTTATTGGCCCTTTTCAGATCCTTGTCCAGCACATCCTCGAAGATGGCCATGTCTTCCGGATAGGCGGAGCCGAATTTGTAGTGGGTATAAAGCTGCATCAGGTCGTTGATCATCACCACCAGCCCGCAGGAATCGATCAGCCTGTGGTCCATATGGATGAAGAATCCGTTGTAGCCCTCAGGGAGCTTTACCATGGTCACATCGCACATCGGGATGTTGTCCCCCTCAAAGGTTTCGTAAGCCCACTGCTGCATCAGCTGGTCCGCCTGGGCGAGGCTCATGCCGGACAGATCCTTAAACGGGATATCCCTTGTCTCTTTTTTTACGATATACTGTTCGACGTCTCCATTTTCATCCGGCTTCGTAAAGCGGATCCTCATACAGCCGTAACGCTCGAATTCCAGCTGGAGACATTTTTTCAGAAGCCCGAAATCCAGAGGCGCCTGCAAGGACGCCACAACGCTGACGCCTGATACCTGTTGGGTCCGGTACTTTTTGATCCAGTCGTGATGCATTTTCTGCGCCGCGGTTAACGGATAATATTCTCTCATTGAATTACCTCCCTGTTCTCTTCCCTGCAAAGGTAACACATTCTGTCTGCGATTTCTACCCTAGTATGGACTTAACGGACACTTTTTATGAAAGTAACCGACACCTGGGGGCGTTCTTCAGGAATATGCCGACAACGTTTGAAACGCCGGCTTATTGGGCCGGCGTTAAATCGCGGATATCAGATTGCGGGAGGGAAATCAGATTTTCTTAAGTTACTTTGCGGGCATAAAATTTACCATATACCCTGACTTATGGGCGAGAAGTGCCGTAGATATAGCGGCTGGCTTCATTGCTGGAGGTCTTGTCGTATGTGTTAAAAAAATGCAGAAGCTTTTTCCGGTAAAGCTCCGGCTGTTCGTAGGCGCTGCAAAGATGCCTTGCCTCCGGTATGATTGCCAGTTCCTTTGGCGCCCGGCACAGAGCATGGTTATGAACGGAATTCTTCATATAGACATAGGTGTCCTTCTCCCCGTGAAAGAACAGCACAGGCCTTTTATTGGTCTTCAGCGCTTTTGCCGTGTCGGCGTCCTTCATGCGAAAGCCCCCTAAGAGCCTGCAGAACAGGTCTACCCGAAACAGCAGCAATCCGATCCAATGCAGGTGGAACCACCTGGCGGCCAGATCCTGGAGCTGGCCCTTCATGGACCGGAATCCGCAGTCGGCGATGAGGCCCCTTACTTCCTCCGGCAGCCTGTGCCCCGCGGCCATCAGTACCGCCGCCGCCCCCATGGATTCGCCGTACAGGTAGATGGGCAGCCTGTCTTTGTTCTTTCCGGCCGCATACCAGGCCCATTCCTGGATATCGTATTGCTCCTTTGCCCCGAAGGTGATGAATTCTCCTTCGCTCTCTCCGCAGCATCTCTGGTCGATGAAGAGCAGGCTGCACTTATGCTCATGAAGGAACCTTGCGATGTTTGCAAAATCTCCGAAGCTGCTGCCTTTATAGCCATGGCATAGCACGACGATGCGCTCCGCGTCCTTTGCTGGAAAGAAGGAAGCGTGCAGCAGAAGGCCGTCTGCGCTCCTGATATGGCAGTCCTGCATGGCCTGGCCCTGGCACCACGCCTTGCCGGCTTCGTACTCTTTCTCGAATTTGTATCTGGGATGATTGACCTTCATCTGGGACAGGCGGAACCATTTCTTGACATCCCGCTTGGTCCTGCAGTGGACTGTCAGCTCGAAAAAAGGCCAGCCCAGGGACAGAAATATGCCTGTGGCGGCTGAGGCGGCTGCGATTTTAAGGAGTTTATGTTTCATGGCGGATATTCCTCTTGTTCTCTGGGATAATCTTTGGAGCAGTCTTTCAGAATACAGTATATACCATTCGGGGCTGCCTTACAACTGTTTTATACTGCATAACGCTGAATGCTGCCTAATGTAATCATGCGAATGAACCAGT
>NZ_CAPDXS010000242.1:0-3810 GCF_948601915.1 uncultured Acetatifactor sp.
CCTACACGACGCTCTTCCGATCTAGGAGACGTTTCGCTCCGGGACAATTCCGAAATCGCCATTGTCGTCTGCAGGGACATTCATTGAAGAAGACTAACACAGTCGCTATTCCGCTGGGAGGCAGATTCGGCCGGAATAGTAGGAAAGGAGACGGAAATGTTCGATAATGTGAAAGCGGGGAAGCAGATCGCGCTGCTTCGAAAAAACAAAGGCCTGACCCAGGAGGACGTAGCCAGAGAATTGAACATCAGCCCCCAGGCCGTGAGCAAATGGGAGAATGGCCATACCATGCCAGAGCTGTCTGTCCTTGTGGAGCTGACAGAGCTGCTGGGATGCACCATAGACCAGATTCTCTTCCCGGCGCCTGTGCCTGCCCCGGGGGCCAATTTTGAGCAGACTCTGCTGCCATACGCCCCCATTGCGGATTTTACAGGCAGGCGCTGGCCCCGCAGCATGTCCAAGCCCGCCATACTGTCGGCCATCAAGCTTTTCATGGGATTGGAAGAACGCAGGGACACGATGAACCGACAGGTAAATGACGACACGGAGTACATCCTCCAGGCCGCGTTTTCCGGCATCAGCTTCGGCTATTCCTGGGGGCCTGACGACGACTGGGAAAGCTGCCTTGGGGCATACGGACTGACCTGCCAGGTT
Source organism: uncultured Acetatifactor sp. (assembly GCF_948601915.1). Lineage (NCBI taxonomy): Bacteria > Bacillati > Bacillota > Clostridia > Lachnospirales > Lachnospiraceae > Acetatifactor > uncultured Acetatifactor sp. The sequence goes on from NZ_CAPDXS010000242.1 coordinate 655, forward strand.
CATGCCAGCGCGGACTTCACCCAGGAAAGCTTCATCCGGATGGCGGCTGACAATATAATGAGCGGATATCCCGTAGTCGTCATTCCCAGGGAATACACGGATACCATTCTGGCCACAGGTTTTTCCAATCAGGGCAGGATCCTGCGGGGAATCCCTTTTCTGGACGGTGACGACGACAAAAACTCCGTCATGTCTTTCGGGCAGCTGAAAGGCTTTCCGGAATGGTATGCGAAAGAGTCAGAACTGGTGCTAGTCAGACCGGGCTCAAAGAAAATTGCCGTCCCTGATAAATGCAGGGAGGCTCTGGTGCGGGGATATCGGCTTTTGAGCAATGAGAGGCATCTGACCGATCAGCCGCTTGTGGGATGCGGGCTGGTCATCTATGACAACTGGTGCGAAGAGCTCCGCCGGGAGACGCGTCAGGAGCTGGTGGAAATCAGATGCATGTTCCCGCATATTTTCATCCACTATGAAGGGAAGCTCCGGATCAGGGAATTCCTGGAGCTCTGTACGCATCTGATACAGGATATCGACAAAAGCGCGTTCACGGCAGCCATCTCGAAATATGAGGAGATACTGTCGATCTGTGAGAAATGCGTCCAGGAAATGCTCCCCATGACGCCTGCGGACGCGGCCGAAGCCCGGGCACAGCGGCAGGCCTATATCGGCATCCTGCAAAGATGCAGGGAGCTGGAAGTGGAGGCGCTGGAGGCGATAAGGCCAACTGTGGGGCTATAGGCAGATGACGGCTATCTGGCCGAATCCGGCTGCGGCACCAGGTGCTTCACAAATACGGCATCCTGGTTTTTCGCCTTACAGCCCGGGGCGCTGATATATCCGTGCTTCTCATAGAAATGCGCCGCCGTGTCCGTCGTCAGGATGCTGGTGTAAATGCCGTTTTTCAGGAAATGCTCTTCTGCAAGTGCAAGCAGCGCGCTGCCATGAGCCTGGTTCTTGTATTCATCAGCGACCCAGAACTCCCGTATGAACCCGCAGGTCTCTTCGAAGAACCCGCTGGTGAATTTTAAGGGCTTGAACTGAATGAAACCAATGACATTTCCGCTTTCGGAAGTCCTGACAAAGGCAAGGTTGCCGCCATCGGCATTCATCTCCCGGAACAGGCCGTCCCAATCGCGGATATGGAGTTCTAGTTCAGAGAAATATTGCTTGAATGCCGCCTGGAATAAGGAATCAGAGAAATCGGAAATTAAATTATCAGAATATCGTCCATCTTCATCCCTCGAATAAATCATGCATAATCCTCTCGCTTTCTGGGTGGCAGTCTGTTTGGCTGCCATCCCGTTTGATTCAGTATATCATTCTTTTCAGAGTGTGAACAGACACAAAATATTTTAGTAGTAAGGTAAAATCAAATATGATAATATGGACAGAGAGCATTCCATGAAAGAAAAAAGGATCGCGGCATGGGCATCGCCAACTTCATTGACCAGGTCCTGGCCGCGGCGGACATGGCGGCGGAAAGCAGCGACATGGACGGCGGCATGGGCATCCGCGGGAGAGACGGAAGGGGCGGCAGGGGACGGATGGACAAAGCCCCATTTCTTCGTATCGAATCCGGGCTACTTCGCGGCGTACTTCATAGCCGGATTTCTGGCAAAAGAGATCTATCGATATGCGGACAGGGAGGGCAGGGACTTATTCGACTTTATCAGGAATGAGATATGCAGTCCCGGTACGGAGCTGGAATATGAGGTGCTTCTGGAAAAGGTTCTGAAATCGTGAAATCCGGCTGCCGAAGCCTATGTATGGCAGCCTACAGCAACAGAAGCGGCAATATAAGATTGTGAAGCGCAGGAAATTATGGTACAATGGGAGAACCGAAGCGAAGGAGGAGAAAGGATGAATACTATTTGGTCAGAGCATGTGCAGGGAACCATGACGCTGTACCTCAGCAGAAAGCTGAGATTTGACGATATGTTCTTCGAGCAGTATAAAGGCGTGTTCGACCTGGACCGGAACGCCAAGCTGCGCATTTTGGAGATTGGCTGCGGTCCGGGAGCGCTTGCGGAGGCGATGCACAGATGGTATCCCATGGCGCATGTCACCGCAATCGACAGGGACAGCAATTTCATATCCTTTGCGAAAGAGAACATCAAAGGCGTCGATTTCATGGAGGGCGATGCCACGCATCTTCCCTTTGAGGACAATACGTTTGACGTCACCATCTCGAACACGGTTCAGGAGCATGTTGATCCCACTGCCTTTTGGGGCGAGCAGAGGCGGGTGCTGAGACCAGGCGGGGTATGCCTGTGCCTGTCCGCGCGAAAAGGGCTTCACTGCACCGCGCCATGCCTGGAACCCACAGAAAAAGAAAAAGCCTTTTGGGAGAGCATTCCGCAGCAGGAAGATGATCTGGAGAAGCTCAACGTCTGCAGATTTCCAAAGTCGGAGTCCGAAATCCCCGCATCCATGGAGGAGAATGGTTTTACAAACGTGACCACCGGATATGCAATCATCGACCTCACTCCGGACGCGCCCAAGTATTCCGCAAAGATGGCAGAGCTGATGATTGAGGCAATGCGCCAGAATGATTTAGAGTCCATCCAGTCCACCCGCTCCGACCATGCCGGGGAGATAATATCCGTGATCGATTCCAAATATGAGGAACGGATTCGGCTGTACAGAGAGGGGATAAAGCAGTGGGACACATCCGTTTCCGTAACGATGATCGTCCGCGGCATGAAGTAAGAAAGCCGGGAGAGCTCTGCGTACAGGGAGACAAAGATATGGAGAAAAAGCGCCTGGAATACATGGATATGGCGAAAGGGGCAGGAATCATAGGGATTGTCGTTATGCATTCCTCCACCATGCCCGAGAGGGTGGTGGGGTGGCTCTCTTCCTTCGCCCTGCCCCTCTTTTTCCTGATTTCCGGGATGCTGATGAGTCATGGCAGGGAAAGGGAAAGGGGCATGAAAGAGCTCCTCTGCCGGAAAGGCCGTTCATTGATGATTCCCTTTCTGGGTTTTAGCCTGATCTATATTGCCTTGCTTATCAGGGAATGGAGGAACGGGATTTACGATTGGGAGACGGTGCGGGGGAGCATGCTGGCCTTCGTCACCCTCAAGGGAGGCTCCGTGGTCTGGTTCCTTCCAGCGCTTTTTATAGCGGAATGCGTTTTTCTCCCTATAGTGAAGC
>NZ_CAPDXS010000243.1:0-3677 GCF_948601915.1 uncultured Acetatifactor sp.
GCCGTGCAAGCACGGCCGCTCGGCTCATTGCTCGCGGGAATAAACTGCTACAGTTAAAACGGAGAAATGCATATGGCAGAACGAGTTACGATTCAAGACATTGCGGATGCTCTTGGGCTGTCCCGGAACACAGTCTCCAAGGCCATCAACAACACAGGGCTCCTGGCCGAATCCACCCGGGAGAAGATCCTGCAGAAGGCTATAGACATGGGCTACAAACAGTTTTCCTACGCGACCACCGTTGCAGGGCTGAACGACCGGAAAACAGAGGCGGCATCCGCCGCAAAGGAAATCGCCCTGTTTTCCACCGGCCCTATCAACAATTCCCACTTCGCCTCCACTATGCTGGACAAGCTGCAGCGGGAGCTTTCCCAGCTGGGCTACAGTTTTACCATGCACAGGATCCAGGACGAGGAGGTGTCGGCCCTGCGGCCCCCCGCTTTCTATAATAAGGAAAGGACAGCCGGAATCATCTGCGCGGAAACCTTCGACAGGGCCTACGCCGACATGCTCTGCGGCATGGGAACCCCTGTCCTGTTCGTGGATTCCCCGGTGACAGCCTTAGGCCGGCCTCTGCAGGCGGACTGTCTCTACATGGAGAACGAGGCCAACCTATACAGCATCGTCGGCGAGATGGTCAGGCGGGGCAAGAAGAGGATAGGCTTCATCGGCGAGCATCTGCACTGCCAGTCCTTCTTCGAGCGGTATATGGGATACCGCAAGGCCATGTATCTGTTCAGGCAGCCCTGTCTGGAGGAATACTGCATCATCGGCCACAAGGAAGGAACCAAGATAGCCAGCACCGAGGACTACAGGGAGTATCTCCTGGAAAGTTTTCAGCGCCTGAGCGCCATGCCGGAGGTCTTTCTCTGCGCCAATGACTTCGTGGCGCTGGATGCCCTGGCTGTGCTGCGGGACATGGGACTGTCCGTGCCGGAGGATGTCTGGCTCTGCGGCTTTGACGATTCACCGGAGTCAAAGGTGGTGACGCCCTCCCTCACCACGATTCACATCCACAGCCAGATTATGGGATTCTCGGCAGCGCAGCTGTTGCTGTCCCGCATCAAGGAGCCCTCCCTGAACTTCCGCACCATGCACACGGAGACCACCCTGATCTACAGGAAATCTACAGGAGACTAAGATATCCGAAGGAGAATGCATATGAACAGTCTATTGAATCCGGAAAGCAAGCTGATGCTTATTTTTACCAAAATCGCCTACAGCGCGTATCTGAACATCCTGTGGTTCCTCTGTTGTCTGCCCGTCGTGACAGCGGGGGCTTCCACCACCGCCCTGTTCTATGTGACCCTGAAGATGGCAAAGGACGAGGAAGGGAATGTGACGAAATCCTTTTTCAGGGCTTTTAAGGAGAATTTCAAGAAAGCTACCGTTATCTGGCTGATTCTTCTGGCGCTGGGAATCGTGCTGGCGCTGGACGGATACATATTTTACCATATGCGGTTCGAAAACGCGTTCTGGGCCGTGGGGACCGCTGTCTTTCTGGTGGCAGTGGCCGCCTATGCCATCGTGCTGATGTACATCTTCCCGCTGCTGGCCAGATTCGAGAACACGGTCAGGGCCATGTTCCTGAATTCCATCATGCTGGGCATGCGCTTCCTCCTCTGTACCGCGGCAATGGCGGTCATCTATTTTGTCATGGCCTTTGTAGTCATCAATGTCTTCACGCCGGCCATCGTGTTCGGGGAGGGGCTCTGCGCCCTGCTGTGCTCCCATCTACTGTCCAATATCCTTCTGATGTGCGAGGAGAAGGCGGATCAGCCGGAAAGCGGCGGCATATCTGACGAGAGGGAAGCTGGGGAACTCGAAGGCATATCAGAAGACTGAAGGGAATGCGAATGCTGACGCTGCAGCCAGCGGAAAGAGCATGGGGATGCAGCATAGCCAAAAGGCAGGAGGATAAAAGCAATGAAATCCGAGGGAAATTTCTCATTAAAGGCCGCCCTGGCATCCGCCGGGGAACGCCTGGCCATATTGCTGAAGGACGACAATCTGAACACCCTTCACGGCCGGAAGAAAATCGGGCATATCCTGGCCTATTATAAATTCCCGCTGTTCATCCTGTGCATTTTCCTGTATTTCATCGGATACAATATTTATGGACATATCACCCACAAGGACGTAGTCCTCTATGCCGCTCTGGTGAACGTGGCGGCCGGGGAGGATCTGACCTGGCAGCTCAGGGAAGGTTTCATGGCGTACGCCGGGACGGATATGTCCAAAAACGAGCTGAAGCTCTACACAGACCTCTACCTGACAGATGATGAGCTGAACGCCTATCATGAATATACATATGCCTCCCGCATGAAAATCCTGGCCTCCATCGAGGGGAAGCAGATGGATATCGTCCTCATGAACCGGGAGGCTTTCGACGCCTTCTCCCAGAACGGGTATCTCCATGACCTGGACAGCTTCCTCTCCGCCGAAGACCCGGATCTGTACCGGGCGCTGGAGCCGTCCCTCGTCAGCAACATCGTCATCCTGGAGGACAACGCGGACGATATGGCGTTAGATGATTCTCTCTCTTACAGCGCATTGACGCAGGAGCATCGCTTCGGGCTGAATCTGTCCGAAAGCCCCTATGTGGAGCAGGCCGGGTTCGGCGATACCGTCTATCTGGGCATCGTGGCCAATACGCCCCGGACGGAGGCGGTCATGTCCTATCTGCGGTATCTGGCGGGGGATCGAGCGCCCTTGTCCTGTCCGGATGCCTGATGCCCGCCCCCAGTCAGCCCTCTATCCTCTCTTACACCATCCACCTGGCCAGCACCACGCTCATCACCGTCCCCGCCAGGGTGGCCAGCAGCGCCCCGGCCAAAGTGAACCTTGTCTTCGTCACCTTCGCCGCCAGGAAATACACGCTCATGGTGTAGAACACCGTCTCCGTGCAGCTCATGAGGATGGATGTCAGCATCCCCGCATAGGAGTCCGGCCCGGAGGTGCGGAACACGTCCAATACCAGCCCCGTGGACGCCGAGGAGGAGAACAGCTTCACCACCAGCAGGGGCATCAGCTGGACGGGCAGCCCCACGGCAGCGGCGGCAGGGCCAAGCACTGTCCCCAGCATCTCGAAGAAGCCCGAGGCCCGCAGCATCCCCACCGCCACCAGCAGGCCGATGAGGGTGGGCACGATGTCCACCACAATCTTCAGCCCCTCCTTCGCGCCCTTCAGGAAGGTCTCGTACACCTTTACCCCGGAGACGAAGCCGTAGCCCACGATGAAGAAAATCAGGATAGGGATGATGATGTCCGAAAGATGCGCCAATGCGTTCATACCGTCCTCCCTCCCCTGTCCTTGATTTTGCAGTACGCAATCGCCACCAGGGTGCTCACCAGCGTAGCCGCGATGGCCGGAGCGATGATCGCCGTGGGGTTGGCGCTGCCGTACTGGGCCCTGTAGGCAATCATGTTCACGGGGATCAGCTGCAGGGATGAGATATTGAGGATCAGGAAAATGCACATCTCATTGCTGGCACGCCTGTCCCGGCCCTTTCCCGGACCGCCCCGGCCCGCACCCTCCTGCCTTCGGAAGCTTTCTCCTGCCCCGGATCCCTTTAAGCTCCTTCCTCCGCGGACACCCCCTTCTCCGTATTCCGTCTCCAGATACTCCGGGTTCCCCCGCTGTGCCTCCAGCTTCGCCAGCTCCTCCATGGCCTTCA
>NZ_CAPDXS010000244.1:0-3614 GCF_948601915.1 uncultured Acetatifactor sp.
GCATGAGCGCCGCCTGGGCTGGCCGGAGCGTATCACCTGCCATTCTTTCCGCCATTATGTAGAGTCAGGGAAAATGGTGAGTGATGAAGAAAAGTGTCGTATTTCAGCCAATTCTCCCTGAATCACTCACCATTTTATTCCAGACCATACCCTCCTGCTCTTTTTTATGGGATACTATCCATAAAAAAGGAGGATATTGTCATGAGTTCAATAAAAGTCAGCGAACTCCGTCCCACAATGGATTATCTCTTATGTGTTCTTGAAGCACACGGCCTGGCAGAACCTTCTATTAAAGATTACCGCAGTACATTTGGCGCTTTCGAGCGATATGTCAGGGAGCGGGAAGTCGGTATGGTAAGCGAGAGTATCTGCCTTGACTTTATCGAATCCAAAAACGGGACACGCCCGGTAGATCTATACGGGGATCCATCTGATGATTCTGTATCAAGAAGGATAAAAGCCCTCCATTTTCTGATGAAATACCAGGAAGAGGGCCTCCACTGCCATACCGGCCATGCAAAAAGGCCGCCGTTTTCCTGCCCTGAGGGATACGGGGATGAATATGAAAGCTACATGAAATCCCTGCATGAGGCCGGGCTGTCAGAATCAACCATACTGACCCGCAGGGATAAAGCACAGGCGCTTATCCTTTTTCTCCAAAGCCGGGGCGTGGAAGCCACGGATGCCATCACACAGGCTGACATAGATGCCTTTCTGATGCTGTACATCAACAATACGATCAAATACCGTGAAGCAATTCTCTGCGCTTTGAGGTCATTTCTTGGGTATATGTACGAAAAAGGATATACCCTGACAAACCTGAAAGAGGGGCTGCCGCATCTGCGGGTCCCAAGGAACGGCGGGATACCCTGCACATGGAAAAAAGAGGAGCTTGTGGCGATCCTGGATGCCATTGACAGGGAGGATCCCGCAGGAAAACGTGATTATGCCGTACTGCTGCTTACGATACAGTCAGGCCTGAGGGCAGGCGACATAAGGAACCTCCGGATGTCCGACATTGACTGGAACCAGAAAAAGATACACCTTGTGATGGGAAAGACAGGGCAGCCCATCGACGTCCCGCTGCTTGACCCTGTCGGCTGGAGTATTATTGACTATCTGAAGAATGGAAGGCCTGCCGTATCCCATGACCATGTCTTTGTGCGTCACAGGGCACCCTTTGGCCCGCTGGGCGGGAGCGGGCTGGGCACTGCACTGCGCCGTTACATCGTAAAAGCAGGGATCGACACCAAAGGGCGCGGGCACCATGGGCTGCACTCCCTGAGGAGCACCCTTGCAGGGAACATGCTGACCTCAGGCGCTCCCCTCCCGGTCATTTCACAGACCCTTGGCCACCAGGACATCAAGACGACAGAAATCTACCTGAAAGTTGACGTGGAGCATCTGCGCAGGTGTGCCCTTGACCCGGACGCATACCGGGCCCCCGTGGCGGAAGGGGGTGCCTGTGGTGCGTGACTACGAATGGAAAAGCAGCCTTTCCAGCCTGATGAAATCCTTTATTGAAATGAACCATCTGGCAGGGCTGAAGTTTGAACAGCAGGAACGGTTCCTCCGGCATTTTGACCATTTCTGCTTTTATAATGGATATGAAGGCGGGACACTGACCCGGGAGATGGCGGAATCCTTTATCTATGGGCAGGGAGGGGCGGACAGGACGCTCCATGACAAGGAAGTCCTGCTGTACAGGTTTGCTGAATTCATGAAACAGCGGGGGCACCATGCATATCTGCCGGACATCAGGACAAAATACCCGGCAAGCCACCATATCCCCCATATTTATACGGAAGATGAGCGCAGGAGGTTCCTGGAAGCGGTCGATTCCTATCCCCAGACACCGAACTCTTTCAGGAACACCGTGGATCCCGTCCTGTTCAGGTTCCTCTGCGGCACAGGCTGCAGGCTTTCCGAGGCACTGAATCTCAGGATAGCTGATTTTGACTACCCACTGGGGGCAGTCACCGTCCGGCACGCAAAAAATGGCCGGAGCCGCATCGTTCCCCTGTGCGCTTCCCTCACAGAAAGGATCCATTCCTATATCAACAGGTTCCATATTGGCTGCAGCAGCGATGCCTGTCTCTTTCCCGGGGCCAAAAGGGGGAAGATGGACCGGAGCACCGCCTACACACATTTCCGGGACTATATCCTGATGGCAGGTATCCCCCATCCGAAAGATGGGCCGCGCATCCATGACTGGCGCCACACCCTGGCGGTGGAGAACCTGCGGAGATGGTCCGCGGAAGGCCTTGACCTGAGCAACATGGTGCCTTACCTTACCGCTTATCTTGGCCACCAGGATTTCCGTGCCACGCAGTATTATTTGAGGCTGACGGCTGAAATCTATCCCGAGCTTGTCCGCGTCATGGAGGCGGCCTGCTGGGACGTCATTCCGGGAGGAGGGGGCAATGAAGAAAGCTGACCTGCATTATTATGTTACCAGTTACTTCCGCAGCTACCTTCCCGGGCAGAAAAATTTAAGCGGCAACACGGTCAGCGGATATGCAGATGCATTCCGCCTGCTTTTTAGATTCTGTGAGGAAAAGAAAGGGCTGAGGGTAGACCGGCTGAAGATTTCCGATTTTGATTCTGGATTGGTCTGTGGGTTCCTTGACTGGCTGGAAACGGAACGCGGCTGCAGCGTGTCGACAAGGAACCAGCGGCTTACAGCGCTCCATTCCTTCTTCAGGTATCTCCAGAAACAGTCGCCCCCGGATATGGAGGCGATACAGGGAATACTTGATATCCCGTATAAAAAAACGGCGATGGCGGTTGTCCCGTATCTGAGTGAGGATCAGATGAAGATACTGCTTTCCATGCCGGACGCAGGCAAAAAGGAAGGATTCCGGGACCAGGTCCTGCTTTCCCTGCTTTATGATACGGGTGCAAGGGTGCAGGAACTGGCAGACTTAAAAGTAAAGGATATCCGTACCGAAAGTCCTGCTGTGGTCACGCTTCATGGGAAAGGGAATAAGACCCGGCAGGTCCCGGTTATGACAAAGACCCGGAAACTGCTGGAGACCTATCTGGAGCATTACCGCTATGATCCCGGCATAAGCAGGGGCGACAACCAGCTGTTCACCAACCAGAAGAAAGGAAAGCTGTCCCGCTGGGGGATATCATATATCATCAATAAATATGTAGAGAAGGCAAAAGCAGAGAAGCTTCTGGATATAGATTTTCCAGTGACACCCCATGTTTTCCGCCACAGCAAAGCTGTTCATATGGTCAGGGCAGGGATAAACCTTATTTATATACGTGATTTCCTCGGGCATGTAGATTGTTCTACGACTGAAATCTACGCAAGAATTGATACGGAATCAAAGCGAAAAGCGATTGAAAAGGCATGTAAAGACATTCTCCCTGAACAGGAATACAAAGACTGGACTACTGACACAGACCTAATGGCATTTTTAGAGTCTCTTACAAAGGGATGAATAAAATGGTGAGTGATTCAGAGATAACTGCCGGAAATGCAGGCTTCTTCCTTATCACTCACCATTTTCCCTGACTCTACATAATGGCGGAAATGGGGAGCTCCCCATTTCCGCCATGCTTTTGGCACACACCTTTACGAGAACGGCACGGACCTGCTCACC
>NZ_CAPDXS010000245.1:0-3434 GCF_948601915.1 uncultured Acetatifactor sp.
AACGGCCGTCTCCTGTACAATACGGAGGAAAAAACCCTCTACGCGGACGGAGAACCCGTCAGGCTCACCGCCACGGAGACCAGAATCGTGGATCTGTTCATGCGCAATCCGGGCCGCGTGTTCCCGGCGGAGGAAATCTACCGCAGGGTCTGGAACGAAGAGGCCTATGCGTCGGAGAACACGGTCATGGTGCACATCCGGCGCATCCGCGAGAAACTGGAACTGAATCCCAAAGAGCCAGAATATATAAAGGTGGTGTGGGGCATTGGATACAAAATGGAAAAACAGGAAAAAAGCAATTAGCTTCCTCCTCTTCTTCCTGGGGGTCAGCCTGACTCTGGGAAGCCTGGCGGAAATCCTCAGGAGGAAGCCCGCAAGCGTCCATATCTGGGAGCTTGACAGGCTGCTGGAGGACGATTACCAGGAGAGCGCAAGGTTTCGGGCATACGTGGCGGGCCGCCTGGAGGATTTTCTGATCATGGCCACGGGCGGAGAGGGCCTGTGGGGCATCCGGGGATATGAGGACGGCGCCTATTATGGCAGCGGACAATGGTATGACGGCGGGTACGGATACGGCGACTCCGGCTTTCTCTCGGAGGCTGTCAGGGCCGATTTGCTCGAGGAGCAGGCCGAATTCTCCGTGGGGTATTCCGGCAGTGCTTCCGGTATGTCCGCGGAGGAGCTGGCGGACTGGCTGGAAAGCCTGAGGGAGATGCAGGAGGGCTACCAGGAGCTGCTGGATGCCATGGACAATGCGGAGGATTCCGCATCCATGGAGGCGTTCCGGTCCGGGCTGGAGGTGTACCGGGCGGAAATGGGCCATCTGATGGAAGCGCTGGAGGACAGCCTGCCGGATGGACTGTCCCGGGAACAGCGGAAGCCCCTGACGGAGGAACAGAAGCAGAAGATTGCCGGGAAGTACCACGACAGCATCAAGGGGGACAAGAATCTCCTCTATGCAGTCGCCTATGACGGCAAGGTGCTGTACAGCAATTCCGACCTTCTGGGAGCGGCCCCGGGCAGCGGGGAAGCGCAGGATTCCCAAAGTAAGGCGGCGGAGGGCATCTCCACGGCGTTCGGCGACGTGAGCCTGCCCGAGGGCTACAATTTCCTCCTGTATTTTGACGGGGAGAAAGTCCGGATCCTAAAGGACGGCAGGGAGGTGGACGTCTATGGGGACGGCTATTACCGGGAGGACAGTGACTGGTATGTGCCCGGCTATGCCAATTTCCGGACAGACGACGCCGTGAAGAAAGCCGCTGTCTGCATGGCCGTGGCGAAAGCCCCTGTGCTCTACATGGAGGGCTCCTACCAGAAGGGAGGCTCCATGCAGTATGACAACAGCCTCTACTGGATGGACACAAACCTCCGGACATGGCGGCAGAGCCTGGCGCAGGGCTTCACGGGCCTGGCCGCGGGCCTTGGGCTGCTGATCGCCGCGTTCCTTCTGCGCAAGAGCGGAAGACAGGCAAAGGAGGCCATCGCGTGCTTCCAGGCAAGGATCTGGCTGGAATGCAAGATTCTGCTGTTCCTGGCCCTTGTCTACGGGCTTTGGATGCTGCTGCTGGTGTTCCTGCTGGATTACGGGTACATGTGGGAGGAGGCGCTGTACGCATATGAGTACAACTTTAGCTTGGAGGGAGCCGCCTGGGTCGGCAGAGAGCTGGTAAGCGGCATCCCGCCCCTGTTCTGGATCCTGCTGTTCTGGGGCCTGTGGCTTCCCTGGAACGATTTGCGATATAATAGGAAGATATGGCGCTGCAGCCTGACGGCAAAGCTTTACCGCACATTCAGCGCGAAGAACATGAATCAGCCCCTGCCCCGGAAAATGTCCCGCAGAAATAAGCTGCTCTTCTTCGGAGGCCTGATTTACGCCCTCCTGATGATGCAACAGGTGGCGCTGGTGGATGTGCTCTGGAAAGGAGAGTACGTGAGAGCCATCGTCTGCCTGCTGGCCGTTCTGGAGACGATCCTCTTCCTGGCGGTGCTGTACCTGACCCTGAAGAAGAACATGAAAGCGGCCCGGGAGGTGGAAGCGCTGTCCCGCCGCATCACGGAAATCAGGAACGGCGACTATGGGGAGGGATGGAGCAAAGCGCCCGGCAGCGGCCCGGATGCACAAAACGAAAACGGCGAAGCGCCCGAAAACAGCCATGACCCGAAGCCCGGCAGCAGCGTCTCTGACCACGAAGCGGAATGCAGCCAGGACCTGCAGCCTGTCATGGCCCGGCTGGAGGACATCCGCCACGGCATGGCAGCGGCAGTGGACGAACAGATGAAGAGCCAGCGCATGAAGGTGGAGCTGATCGCCAATGTGTCCCATGACATCAAGACCCCCCTGACCTCCATCATCAGCTATGTGGAGCTCCTGAAGCAGGAGGAAGGCCTGCCGGATCATATCAGGGATTACGTCAGGATTCTGGACGAGAAATCCCAGCGCCTGAAGAACATGGTCACGGATGTGTTCGCGGTGAGCAAGGCCGCCTCCGGGGAGCTGCCCATGGAGATGGAGGAGCTGGACTTCGGCAAGCTCCTGCGCCAGACCCTGGCGGACATGGAGGAACAGATCAGGGACAGCGATGTGGTCTTCCGGACGGAAATCCCGGATGCGGCGGTGACGATCATGGCGGACGGCCAGCGCCTCTACCGCGTCTTCCAGAACCTGTTCCAGAACGCCATAAAATATTCCCTCCAGGGCTCCAGGGTGTACGTGGCCCTGCACACGGAAGGCTCTGCGGCGGTGGCCAGCGTGAAGAACACCTCCAGCCGGGAGCTGGAAAAGGGAAAGGACTTCGCCGAGCGCTTTGCCAGGGGAGACGCCAGCCGCACCGACGGCGGCAGCGGCCTGGGCCTCTCCATCGCCCAGAGCTTCACCGAGGCCTGCGGCGGAGAGTTCACCTGGGAGACGGACGCGGATCTGTTCATCGTCAAAATCGCGTTTCAGGTTCTGGCCGGCGACGGGAGCAATCATGATAGGCAATAGTGAAAAACACTGAAGAAAAGCCGGGCGGCCAAAGCTCTTTGGGAGCGTTGGCCGCCCCTCAAAAAAGCCCTGAAAAATGGGCTGCAAAACACTTGCAAAAAAAATTGAAAAAATTTGAAAAAAACACTTGCATTTTTCAAAAAGGTGTTGTATTATATACGAGTACCGAGGCGATGGGTTCTGAAAGACAGAAAAGCCGCGGACGAGGCTGATTGGTCAAGCGGTCAAGACGCCGCCCTCTCACGGCGGAAACAGGGGTTCGATTCCCCTATCAGCTGCTCTTAAGAGAATAGTTCTTGAAGGAAAGGTGCTGGGGACTGAATTCATAGTGTTCCGGCATTTTTTTTGTGAAAAATACCAGTTGCACATCTTTTTCTTTCGAGGTATAGTATTGCACGGATGCTCAAATAAAACACGGTATTTATACTGCGCACCGGTTAAATTTGCAGCG
>NZ_CAPDXS010000246.1:0-3374 GCF_948601915.1 uncultured Acetatifactor sp.
GGGGCGCTTTCTTGCAAAAGTCTATAGTCCTGAAAATTGGGAAACTTTTAGTTAAGTTTTATCCGTTTCTAATCAATGCCGACACTTTTATCCAATCACGTAACCCTCTGTTCCATCTGCTGTTTCTTCTACACAGATGTACAAAATAATTCCCTAATTCACTCCTCCCCACAATCCAAACAAGGCGCATAAACTCCCCACTCCCGATGATAGACCAGCCCATCTGCCCCCTTCACCATATACCGCACCGTACTCGCGCAATGCGCCCTGCACTCCCTGTAAAACCTCTCCGGCAGCCCCACGTAACTCTGCAGCTGCTCCAGCACATACCCGCACTTCTGGTACAGATACCCGTTCCCATACCTCTCCAGGCACTGGAGCAGCCTGTCCGCGTCCAGCCCCGGCAGCCTCATGATGCACTCCACCACGTCCTCCAGCCCGGCCTCCCCCGAGAAGCTGTGCAGGCTGTCCACCACCGTCTGCTCCAGGCCGGCCACAAGGCTTCCGCCCACCCATGACTTATCGGCCCCGGCCTTCGGATGCACCCTGCGGTAGAACACCCCGTTATACCGGAAGTCCGTGAACCGCGTCCCCGTGGCCACGAAGACCTCGTTCCCCACCCTCGGCGCATACCCCCACGCCTCGAAAGCGCTGCCCAAGGCGATGTACGCATCCGGGAACAGCCTGCTGCCGATCTGGTACCGGTTCAGCATAGGCTCCCCCGTCTCCACGTCCATCACCGTGTACAGGTTGCGGTGTATCCTGTCGATGTAGCCCTTCCTCTGGTAGTCGTTCACCAGATAGGCCACCGCCGACCGCTCCCCCACCATGTCCGTGACATCCTGTAGGGTGAAGCACCCCAGCTCCCGCATCCGCTCATAATACTTGGCTCCGGAAGGCCGCTCCTGCCTTCCGGTGTATGGCCCGGCTACAGGGAGCCGCTCCCGCTTGCTACAGCATCTCGTTCCGGTCGTCTCTGGCATTTCCCACTCCATATCCGCCGCCTCGCCCTGTTTCCGGGCAAGGCGGCCAAATCATCACGTCAGTCCCTGCAAACGGCTTATGGCACCTGCCGTAGATACCGCATAGTTCGCCTAACTGGCATGTAAGGCGAACTTTTCGGGCCTCTTTCAGTCCACGAGCCTCCCTTCGAAAAGCGGCGCAAAAATCAGGGCCAACTGCCAAATATGGTAATTTAGCCAAAATCCCTCTGCGAAACATATGAAAAATCAAGGAAAAAATAATCGAAATTAGGAAATATTGACAAAAATAAATTTAGGCTTGCACTACCCACACATTGGGTATAAAATGATAGGAGTGATAAAAAAGTTCGCCTTACATGCCAGTAAGGCGAACTTTTTCATTATTTATAACGACTTTCCACGGTCAACTCACCTTATTCGAAAGCCACCGTCTGCTCCAGGTACTCCGTCTTGACTACAATGTAGGGGTAAGAGGGCTGGGGGTTCTCCTTCTCGGAGGGGTCCGGCCCCAGCAGGCCCGTATCGATTACAATCTCGTCATCAGTCAGGTACAGTTCATCCACCGCGATGCTGTAGCCCCCGGTCTCCTGTTCCCCGTATCCCACGCATATGTACAGATTCGCGTTGTCCGTGTAGGTAATCTGGAAGGGAGCCGACTTTTTCTCCTCCAGAATGGGCAGGAGCTGCTCCGGTATCATCTCCTGGCTGAGCACAGTGAAATCCAGGTCACGGAGCTTGATCTTCTCCTGGCTCGTCAGCGTACAGCCGGAAACGAACAGCATGCAGGCAATCAGCAGTATGCACAATCCTGTCTTCTTCAATGATAGACCTCACAAACTTTTTTCTATTTTCTTCTATTTTATGTACAGCCGTGGATTTCTATGCTAGAATAGAGAGGATCTCTTATCATCTACAGGAAAGGCTGATATTATGATACGACTCGTTTTAGTGGCACTCTTTTTGCTCCTGTTCTTGGTACTGTCCATCCCCATGCTGGCGGTGGAATGGCTGACGGGAAAGCGCAATCCGGCCCGCAAAGACAGAATCGCCAAGGCATTGGTGGGCTGGGGCTTCCGCTGCATCGCCTGGCTGGCGGGCACCAGGCTCATCGTCAGGGGGAAGGAGAACATCCCCTCAGACAGCGCCGCCCTCTTCGTGGGGAACCATCGCAGCTATTTCGACATCGTGCTCACGTATTCCCATTTCCCCGGAATCACGGGCTATGTGGCAAAAAAGGAGATGCTGCGCTATCCTCTGCTGAACAGTTGGATGCGGAACATCCACTGCCTGTTCCTGGACAGGGACAACATCAAAGAGGGCCTGAAGACCATATTGGCAGGTGTGGAGGAGGTGAAGCGGGGCGTGTCCCTGTGCATCTTCCCGGAGGGGACCCGCAACAAGGTGAACGATACCTTCCTGCCCTTCCGGGAGGGAAGCTTCAAGATAGCGGAGAAAGGCGGCGTACCGGTGGTGCCCATGGTCATCGTGAACGCGGCCGATGTCTTTGAAGACCATCTGCCCTGGATCAGGCGCACCACCGTAATCCTTGAGTTCCAGCCCGCCATCTATATGAAGGACATGGATCGAAACGAAAAAAAGAACATAGGCGCGCATGTCAGCAGCCTCATTTCAAAGCGGTACTTTGAGCTGAAGGGAGAGTATTTCCCGGCGCTCTCCGCGAAGCAGTGACGGTCTTCGCCGGAAGGGGCAGCTCTACAAGGAAACTGGTCACCTCATCCTCGCTGGCTGCCGTGATGCTGCCGTCGTGGAGGGTCACAATCTCCTTTGCGATGGCCAGCCCCAGCCCGGCCCCGCCGGTGTTGGTGGCCCGGGCGTCGTCCAGCCGGAAGAATTTCTCGAAGATGGCCTCCAGCTTGTGCGGAGGAATCGTCCTGCCCCGGTTAGACACCTCTATCCTCACAAAGTCCCCCACTGTCCGGCATTCCACTGCGATGGCCGTGCCGGGGTAGCTGTAGGCTATGGCGTTCTTCAGGATATTGTTGAACACCCTGGCCAGCTTCTCCCCGTCCGCATAGAGGGTCAGGGGGCCGCCCGAGGCGTCCGGCTCCACCTCCAGGCGGATGGTATTCCCATGGTCGCTTAAGAGCGGGTAGAACTCGTCCGTCATCTGTTCCAGCATGAAGGACAGGTTCACGGTCTCCTTCTCCAGGGCGATCGTCTGGAGGTTGTAGCGGGTAATCTCGAAGAATTCGTTAATCAGCTTCTCCAGCCGCAGGGCCTTGTCCAGGGTGATGTGGACATATTTCGCCCTCTGGGAGGCGGGCATGTCCGGGGCTTCGTCCATCAGGCTCAAGTATCCGATGACGGAAGTCAATGGCGTCTTCAAGTCATGGGCGAGGTAGGTGATCAGGTCGTTCTTCCGGCTGGCCT
>NZ_CAPDXS010000247.1:0-3291 GCF_948601915.1 uncultured Acetatifactor sp.
ACCAGCCCCCAGGACATGCTGCCCAGGGGCTTCGAGTACCACAACGGAAACGGGACGCTGTGCCTGATCGGCTCCTATGAGAAGGAGGGCCATGTCTTCACGGAGGAGCACGACCAGTCGATTGACTACGGAATTGACTTCTATGCGCCCCAGACCGTGCTCACCCCGGACGGCAGACGGGTCATGATCGGCTGGATGCAGAACTGGGACACCTGCAACATGCGCTCCCAGCCAAAGACGTGGTTCGGCCAGATGTCCCTGCCCAGGGAGCTCTCCGTCCGGGAGGGCAGGCTGTACCAGAAGCCCGTCCGGGAGCTGGAGGAGCTTCGCCGGAACAAGGTGGAATACCATGGAGTCAAGGTGGCGGGCGAGGCCCTGAGGCTGGCGGGGATAGAGGGCCGCACGGTGGACATGGAGCTGGAGATCGCACCGGCCCAGGGCAGGGAGCTGTGCCGGAAATTCGCCGTCCGCTTCGCCCAGGACCAGGAGCGCCACACGGCGATCAGCTTCCGACCCCATGAATCCATACTGAAGATAGACCGCAAGTTCTCCGGCTCCCGCAGGGCCATCATCCACCAGCGCCGCAGCCTGGTGCGCCATGAGGGCGGGGCCCTGCGGCTGCGGATCGTCCTGGACCGGTTCAGCGCGGAGGCCTTCGTGTGGGACGGGGAGCAGGTGCTGACGGCCACCATCGACACGCCCCTGAGCGCGGACGGCATATCCTTCTACGCCGACGGCGAGGCTGTGCTGGATGTGGTGAAGTACGATTTAATGTAAGAGACCCAACTAAACCCCCTGACTTTGGAGGACGGCCGGCTGCATGGGAGATTAGGGTGAAATGATACAGGAGAGGGGGGATTGCGTGCATTTCGTGGACGCAAAGGGGATACTGTCCCAGCTAAACGGGATGAATGTATACAGGGGCTGCACCCATGGCTGTATCTACTGCGACAGCAGGAGCGCCTGCTATGGATTCACCCATGCCTTTGAGGACATAGAAGTCAAGCGCAATGCCCCTCAGCTTCTGGAGAAGGCCCTGCGCTCCAAACGCAGGAAGTGCATGATAGGCACAGGGGCCATGTGCGACCCCTACATGCACTGCGAGGAGGAGCTGCAGATCACCAGGAAATGCCTGGAGCTGATCGAGCGCTACGAGTTCGGAGCGGCCATACAGACCAAGTCCGACAGGATCCTCCGGGACCTGGATCTGCTGAAGCGCATCAACGAGAAGACGAAATGCGTGGTGCAGATGACCCTGACCACCTATGACGAGGAGCTGTGCCGGATCCTGGAGCCCAATGTGTGCACCACCGGGAGGCGGGCCCAGGTGCTGGAAATCCTGCGGGACGAGGGCATCCCCACGGTGGTGTGGCTTTCGCCCATACTGCCCTTCCTCAACGACACCAAAGAGAATATCGAGGGAATCCTGGAATACTGCGTCCGGGCAAAGGTGAGGGGGATCATCTGCTTCGGTATGGGGATGACCCTGCGGGAGGGGGACAGGGAGTATTATTATCAGGCGCTGGACAGGCACTTCCCGGGCCTGCGGCAGAAATATCATCAGAAATACGGGTACGCCTATGAGCTGGCCAGCGACAGGAACGGCGAGCTCATGGGGATTTTCCGCAGCGTCTGCCAGCGGCATGGAATCCTCCATGACGTTGATGCCTGCTTTCGATATCTGCATGAATTTCCGGAAAAATATGAACAATTGACACTATTTTGAAGAAGCCGACTAGTACACGGGTGCATGAATTCCCGCGTAATCAGTGCCCGATGTCCGCGCCAGGACAAGGCATCGTCCGCTGACGACACGCAGTACTGGGGTGGACAGCCAGGGCTGATTGCGCAAGGATTCCGGCATCGGGGCACTAGGGCGTTGAAAGGGGAGCTGTCGTAAGGACGGCTCCCCGATTTGTTGCTAAAAACCCTGCTCCGTCCGCTCGATGATCTCGTCCTGGAGGGGCTTATCCAGGTTGCGGAAGTAGTCGCTGTAGCCCGCCACCCGGACGATCAGGTCCCGGTATTCCTCCGGGTTCCTCTGGGCCGCCAGCAGAGTCTCTCTCCCCACCACGTTGAACTGGATGTGATGGCCGTCCATGTCGAAATAGGTGCGGATCAGGTCTGCCATATGGTTCAGGCCCTCCTCCCCTGCCACCACCTGGGGGGTGAACTTCTGGTTCAGCAGGGTGCCGCCGGTCTTTAGATGGTCCATCTTGGCGCAGGACTTGATCACCGCGGTGGGGCCGTTCCTGTCCGCGCCCTTCTCCGGGGAGATGCCCTCGGACACGGGCTTGTGGGCCAGGCGGCCGTTGGGGCTGGCGATCATCACGTCCCCGAAGTACACATGGCAGGTGGTGGGCAGCATATCCACCCGGTAGGTGCCGCCCCGCATGTTGGGCCTGCCGGACACACTGTCCAGGAAATAGTTGAACACCTTCCGCATGAGATTGTCCGCGTAGTCGTCATCGTTTCCGTACTTGGGCGTATGGCTGCGCACCAGGTTCAGGAGCCTTTCATGGCCCCGGAAATCCTCCTTCATGGCCGCAAGCAGCTCCTCCATGGTGCAGTTGCCATGGTCGTACACATTGTATTTCACGGCGGACAGGCAGTCCGCGATGGTGCCTGTGCCCACGCCCTGGATGACGCTGGTGTTGTACCGCGCGCCGCCCGCGTTGTAGTCCTTTCCCGCCGTGATGCAGTCGTTGGTCAGGACGGAGAGGAAGGGCACGGGCATGTATTTGGCGTACAGGGACTCGATGACGTTGGAACCCCGCACCTTGATGTCCAGGAAGTGGTCGATCTGCTTCGTATAGGCCTCCCAGAGCTGGTCGAAGGTCTGGAAGTCCTTTGCCTCGCCTGTCCTGGGGCCAAGCTGCTTTCCGGTCATGGGATCCACGCCGTTAAAGAGGGTCAGCTCGAATACCTTGGGCAGATTGAAATAGCCCAGGAGGATATAGGCCTCATTGCCGAAAGCCCCGGTCTCCACGCAGCCGGAGCAGCCGCCCTGCCGCGCGTCCTCCAACGTTTTCCCGGCATTCAGCAGCTCCTGGATGATGGCCTCCGTGTTGTAGAAGGCGGGCTGCCCCCAGCCCTTGCGGGCAATCTCGCAGGCCCTCTTCAGGAACCTGCGGGGATTCTTGCGGCTGATCTGGACATTGGAGTTTGGCTGGACTAACTGCATTTCGTCCATACAATCCAGAATGATATACGACACTTCGTTCACGCCGTCCTCGCCCTCCGGGGTGATGCCGCCGGTGTTGATGTTGGCGAAGTCCGTGTAGGTGCTGC
>NZ_CAPDXS010000248.1:0-3251 GCF_948601915.1 uncultured Acetatifactor sp.
ATTCTTACTGGGATTCTTGCAGAAGATTATTACAAGCTTCTTGAAAGGAACCGCTACTGGGACAGCCCTTGATGGATATCATGGAAGTCGGATGCCTGGCCATAGGGAATGGGAGGGCTGTTGCATAGCAGGAAACAGTGATGGCATACAGAGGAGGTCGTTGAAAGATGGCGGAGCAAATTTTAGTAACCCGTTCTTCCATGCCGGAATTCGGAGAATACATGGATGAAATCCAGGGGCTCTGGGACTCCCACTGGCTGACGAACATGGGAGTCAAGCATAGGAGTCTGCAGGAGGAGCTGAAAGGCTTTCTTGGCGTAGAAAATGTGGAGCTGCTGACCAATGGCCATATGGCGCTGGAGCTGACTTTGCAGGCGATGAACCTGCAAGGGGAGGTCATCACGACTCCGTTCACCTTCGCGTCTACCACACATGCAATCGTGAGGAACGGGCTGAAGCCCGTGTTCTGCGACATCGATCCGGTTACATATACGATGGATGTCGAGAAGATAGAAGGCCTGATTACGGACCGCACCTGCGCCATCATGCCTGTCCATGTATATGGAAACATCTGTGATGTGGAGGAAATAGGGCGCATCGCCCATAAGTATGAGCTGAAGGTGATATATGATGCGGCCCATGCTTTCGGAGAGAGCTATAAGGGGAGGGGAATCGGCAGTTTCGGCGATGCGTCCTGTTTCAGCTTTCATGCAACGAAAGTGTTCAACAGCATCGAGGGAGGCGCTGTCTGCTTCAGGGACTCTCATCTTGGGAGCGCCCTCTATGAACTGAAGAATTTCGGCATCCATGGACCGGAGGAGGTCAGTGCGGTCGGAGCCAACGCAAAGATGAATGAATTCTGTGCTGCGATGGGGCTGTGCAATCTGCGTCATGTGGAGGAAGAAATCTGCCGGCGCAAAAAGGCCGTAGAGCGGTACAGGAGTCATCTGGAAGGCGTAGAGGGGGTGCGTCTGAATGCAGTCCAGGCGGATGTGGAAGCCAATTATGCCTATTTCCCTGTAGTGTTTGAGGAAAAGGTTTTCGGAGCGAGCCGTGCCGAGGTTTTTGACAGGCTGGCTGAAAACGGTATCGGTGCACGGAAATATTTTTATCCTCTGACGAACACCTTTTCCTGCTTCCATCGCCAGTATGATGTCAATGAGACCCCAGTGGCGCTGCATATCAGCAAGAGGGTGCTGACGCTGCCGCTCTATGCTGATTTGAGCATGGAGGATGTGGATCATATTTGCGAGATTGTTTTGGCTTGCAGGATGTAGGTGTTTTGGAGGAATCGCTGATATGAAAACGAGAAATATTTCCGGGGGGGTACTCGTGACTCTTCTATTGAGCTTTTTCGGATTGTTACGATGCTTTGCATCATCGCCCATCATTATGTGGTGAACTCTGGCATAACTGCCCAGATAACACAGGACAATGCGATGGCATTCCCTGCGGTGTTCAGCCTCCTGTTCGGCTGGGGAGGGAAGACAGGGATCAACTGCTTTGTCCTGATTACGGGTTACTTCATGTGCCAGTCGCAGGCCAGCATGAGGAAGTTCTTGAAACTGGTTTTGGAAGTGGAATTTTATAAACTGTTGTTCTGCCTGGTTTTTTTGTTCAGCGGATATGCCCCGTTTTCGATGAAGGAATTCTTGAAGGCCCTGATTCCGGTTTATAGCCTGGGAACAGGTTTCATTGACTCGTACTTGGTATTTTATCTTTTCATACCATTCCTTAACCTGCTTATCAAGGAAATGGACAAAATACAGCATCTGGAATTGGTGGGACTTTGCCTGTTGGTAGGAACCATGTTTCAGACGTTCCTTAAGGCACCTGCGGCATTCACTTATGTGGGTTGGTTTATGGTGCTGTATTTCCTTGGTGCCTATATACGCCTGTATCCAGAAAGATATCTCGACAACAGGAAACTGTGGGGAACCGCATTGCTGATATCCTTGCTGTTGTCCTGGGGAAGCGTTATAGCGGGCGCCTGGGTATATGCAGAATGGGGGAAGGGAGTCTATTACCATTTTGTGGCTGATTCGAACAAGTTCCTGGCAGTCGTGACAGCCGTAAGCGCATTCCTCTTCTTCAAAAATCTGGAATTGGGATATCGTCCTATAATCAACAGGATAGCCGCTTCGACATTTGGCGTCTTGATGATTCATGCCAATAGCGACACCATGCGGCGGTGGCTATGGCAGGATTTCTTGGATAATGTGGCGGCATACTATAGCAGCTATTATGTGCTGCATGCGGTTGGCTCTGTGCTTAGTGTTTATGCTGTCTGTGCTTTGATTGATATGGTCAGGATTCGTTTTTTGGAGAAGCCTTTTTTGAAGTTATATGATGAAGCCTGCCAATCAAGAAATAGGGAATGCAGTTGACGATGAATGATTTCGGAGAACATGACATGAATAATGCGTTGATTTTTAGAGATGTGAAAATTGTTCCAAAAGAAATTCTTTTGTAAAACAAATTCAGGAAACCTTGACGAAGCGTCTGCGCATGGCAGCCCGGGCAGAGAAAGAACCTACAGGGCAGCCCCCCCCAATGAGTACCCCGCACCCCCGCAAAACAGCCAACAATCCCGTTGGCTGTTCCACGTCTGTCCCGGGCAATTCTCTCAAATCTCCAGATTCCCAATCCCTGATTCCGAATCCCCTCACCCCGGCTCCGAAATCCGCGAAACCCCCACATAAATCTCCGACACCTCATACCAGGTAGGATAATCCGTGATCCCGGTCTGGGGCAGGTTGAATATCCCCTGGAAGACCCGCACCGCATTGGCCGTGGCAGACCCGTAGATGCCGTCGGCGGTAATGGTGGGGATGGCGGGATAGTTCCTGGCGATCCGGTTCAACTGGGTCTGGAGCTGCCTGACCTTGTCGCCGGAGGAGCCTATGGTCAGGTCATACCCGGGCCAGGAGGAGGGCACGCCGGAGATGAGCTGGGCGGTGTTGATATACATATCGTTTCCATAATAATACCGTATGATCTCAATGGCCGAATACCCTTCCTCGCCCAGGTACATGGAGCCCCACTGGCTCAAGCCGTTGCAGGTGACCCTGCGCCCGTCGCAGTAGGCGGTGAAAATGGGCTGGCGCACCCCGGGCCTTGAAAGGTAGTTGGCGAATACCGAATCCACCAGGTAATCGATATTCTTGAAGATGTTCCTGCCGTACACCCATTTCTGGTCGTAGGCCGTGGAGGAGGTGATGGTGAAGTTGTAGCCCTGGTTTCTGTACCAC
>NZ_CAPDXS010000249.1:0-3074 GCF_948601915.1 uncultured Acetatifactor sp.
AAGGGGCGCTTTCTTGCAAAAGTCTATAGTCCTGAAAATTGGGAAACTTTTAGTTTATCATTAATTTTTTATTGTTACATCTTATCGAGAAAAAAACTCGTCACCATATCGCAAAACCTACTGATATGAACGCCATTAGATTCACGCCATCCCCATCCACTTCAGGTATCTGACCCATGATTTGAATCTTTCGCACAATGCAGCCATGGGGCTATCCATTTCTCCGCCCAACAATATAAGGGAAACATTTTTCCTGTCCCGCAATTCTTCCGCAATAATAATAGAGTTTGTAGCCACAATAACGCTCTGTTCCTTTTCGCCTTTACTTGTGATATGGTTCTCCATGCATAATCCGGAACCCCCTGTAAATCTGCTCCACCAGTATCACCCGCATGAGTTGATGGGGAAATGTCATGTCCGAAAAGCTTAAGGCCATGTCCGCCCGCCTGCGCAGGGACGCATGCAGGCCCAGGGAGCCGCCGATGACGAACACGATATGGCTGGTTCCCCTTACCGTCAGCCCCTCCATCCACCGGGCGAAGCCCTCCGATGTCAGGCGCTTCCCTTCTATCTCCAAGGTGCAGACAAAGGCGTCCTCCCGGATTTTCTCCAGGAGACGCCTTGCCTCTTTTTCCTTAATCTGCTCCTCTAAGGCCTCGCTGGCCCCATCGGGCGTTTTTTCATCTGCTACCTCCAGGAATTCCAGCTTACAGTATCTGCTCAGCCGTTTTTCATATTCCGAAATAGCGTCTTTATAGAACTTTTCCTTTATCTTGCCCACACATGCGATGCTGATTTTCAAGCTTACCCCCCATACCACAAATCCGGATTTTCAACCGCCCCGCCCCAGGCGTTTCAGGCCGCGCGTTACAGCCTTGGAGAGCAGACTACTCCTGCCCGAACAATCGGAAATACTGCCGCTCCCCAGGCTCCCTGTTGTCGTATGTCACGCACAGGTACAGGTTCTCCGCCTCATATTCCCCCGGTATCAGCCAGGCCACGACCATCTCTTTGCTCTCCCCCTTGGGAAGCTCATAGTGGTAATAATCCGACTTGCCCACGGAGGAGGAAGATGCGGAGAAATAAGTCGGCATGGAGGTTAAAATGCTCACTTTCCCGGTAGCCGGATCCGCATATGCAATCATGAATGTACCGATATGTAGATCATCTCCCTCTTCCACATTTACATTCCGTATAGTCAGGTTACATGTCAGGATACCCGCCTCGTCAATCCTGTACATCATGGGATCCCCTGACAGATCGTAATTCTCCGTCTCCTCCACCATCAAAGCCCTGTCCAACTGCGCCTCCTCCGGGGAAGCGGACAGCTTCGCGTCCTGAAGGGTAAGCTCCAGCCCCTGCTCCAGGGTGTGTTCGTCAACGAAATAGAGAACCTCCAAAGTATCTCCCGCTTTCAGGAGCTTATCCGACAGCACTACCTCCGTCTGCTCCTCGCCGCTTTCACCGGCCAAAGCTTCCTTTAGGGCCAGCTCATCCTCCGCGCTTTTCTCCGAGGAAGGATTCCCCGCTTCCGGCATGCCGCGCCCGGCCTCCGGCTGTCCTCCTGCCCCGGACGCACCGCTTTCCGGCTCCGCCTGCCCGCTGTCCTCCATGATTTGCACCATATCGATTCCCTGCCCGTCGCTCTCCTTGCCGCAGGAGGCAAACATCATGCAGGCCGCCAGAACCGTCATTGCCAAAATTTTCTTTTTCATAAGATAACCTCGCTTTCTCCTGACTATGCCGGGGCACTCGGCTCACGGGCCGAACGCGTCCTGAATCGATGCCCAAGCTTGACCGCTCGTGCGCATAACCGCTCTTTCCCACGCCCGCCGGCACTGTCATATCTTTCGAGATTATCCTATCGCTCCTGTGTATCCTTGTCTTTTCCTGTTTGTATCGATATGGTATCTTTTTATTCCGCCCAAATCGGTGCAGCTTTCCGAAGACCGCCGTGTCTTCTACGCCGATTCGTCCTTCTTCTCATAAATCATGTCATATACGGAATCATCGATGAATTTCTCCAGAAAACATTGATCCAGGTTCACGAACTGATAGTTCAGTTTTGCCTTGATACATTCGAAACGTTTGAAATACAGGGCCTCCTCCGATTCGGTGCCGTCCACGCCGATTTCGCTGTCCAGCTCCTGGGCGCGCAGGTTCTCCCGGCACCATGCCAGCATGGCGTCCCGGAGGGAATTTTCGGATTCTGCCTTTTTGGCGAAAAGCTTTGCGTTGTTCATGGATACGATGCCCGCCACGATAAAGAGGATGAACACAGCGGCCATCACGCCGTAGAACAGATAAGGATTGCTGAAATGCAGCGGAATCATGCCCATGATGCCCAGGACGATGACTATGAGCCCTACGCTTCCCATGATCAATAATATCCACGCGGAGGAACGGTTCTCATTGGCCCGCTCCCTGCTGTCCTGATAGAGCGCTCCGGCACTCTGGAACCCGGCAGACCGCTTCGGCTGGCCGGCATCCGTCTCCGGTTCATGGGGGGCGGCATCCCCATGCTCCCCGTCCTGCTCCTGGGGCAGACCGGCAGACATCCCGGCTTCTCCCGTTTCCCCGGCAGCCGTGTCCGCTTCTCTCTGCATGGCAAAGTCAGGCGCTTCCTCCCAGGCGGCGGCCTCCAGGGATTCCGCCTCCGCAGCCGGCCCCTCTGCCTCCCGCGCCGTGAGGCCTCCCGGCTTTCCGGCAGCCAGGCGCGCGGCCTGCTGCATGGCAAGCTCCAGACGCTCCGCCTGTTCCGCGGCAGCGCGCTCTTCCTCCATTTTCAAAAACTGCCCCTCGTCCACCAGTGCGCCGCCGCAATCGGCGCACACCGTGAATCCTTCCCTATACTCGCTTTTGCATTTCGGACACCAAGGCATATTTGTCTACCTTCTTTCCTCATCTGAATCGCCAGCCGCAAGCTCCGCACGGCATTCGACATACAATGGGTCGGGACGGCAGACTATCCGTCCCTTCCACTGCATGCGGAAATCAATGTAACATGAAATATATACTACAGACCGCCAGGATTTACAGTGGTGTCCCCGGGAAAGTACTTGGCTGGCGGTCTG
>NZ_CAPDXS010000250.1:0-3013 GCF_948601915.1 uncultured Acetatifactor sp.
GCAGAACTTCTCGATATCCTTCAACGCCTGCCTGTCCTCCGGATCAATCTCCCCCAATATAAAATAAGGCACATACACCAACTTATCCGTAAACTTCTTCAAATTCTTCGAATAAAAAAACGGATGCACGCTGGTCACAATATTACACTCATCATAAGGATTATGTATGAATACCATATCCGGCCTGCGCGTCTCGAAATCGTAATCCTCATACCAAACCACCGGCACGTCCTTCGGATACTCCCCGCCCTCATAATGCAGCTCCCGGAAGCTCCCGTCCGGATTCTTGTCATAATAGGGAATGGGAATCACATAGGCATCACAGTCCGGATCCTCATCCGCAGCCTTCCAGATGCTCTCCAGGCTGTCCCACATGGAAGCCTTGTAAGGCAGGAACACCACCTCTGTCCGAATCCTGATATCGTTCTTCACGCTGCTCTCAATCTTGAACAACATCTGCCGCAGGCTCTTATATGTTTTTCCGACAGCAATCGGCTGCCCTTTCTCCAGTTCCCCGTAAATCTGGTAGACCTGCTCACAGTAGGACTCCAACAGGGCAATCGTGGCAAAGCCCTCCCCTTCCGCCGCTTCAATCAGGTTTCCCAGCGCAATGGCTCCGTCCTGGCAGTCCGCCAGCAGGCTGAGGGCAGCGGAAATATTCTTTTTTTCGATGGCTTTGCGGATTTCGTCATGGGCCTCTCCCAATATTTTTATGAAATCCTCAGCCTGCTGCTTCTGCGCTTTCCGCATGTCCGCCTCTCCCTGTGCCGGATTCTCTGACAGAATTCCGTCTGTCTTTATCCGAAAAATCAACACCACTACTTACAATTACAATGTACACTACAGGTCAATGAAAATGGCAGTAAACCACACCGAAAGACCCCAGGCCATAGTTCGCTATGGACAGCTTTGCAAATCCTGACGGTCTTAAGGAATTGTCTACCACTAACTGCTGCACGTTCAAAGCCGTTTTCCTTGTGTTTCAAGGCTTTTTCCGACAGAAATTGCAGCAGTTATTTTCCGACAGTTCCTAAATATAAATAAGGTATATTGGTCATCCATAGCGTCTCGCCGGATGATGCGGCGTCAAGCCGCTTCGCTCCCTGGTACGTCACATCCCGGACTTTCTGTCCGGTTGCCCGAAGCCGCGCTCCAGGCCTGCGGTATGTACCGCGCTGTGTTCCCAGGATCCTGGCATACCCAATCCGCAGCCGCCCAAAGGGTTCCTGCCTTCTAATGCCGTCCGTCGCGCCCGTAGGCACGACTTTTTATATCATGGACAGACTCTCCAGTCCTCCCGGAGCATGGCTCCAAGTCGGTAAAACCCCGGCTCCTCGCCGGAATTCATCTGAATCGTCATCCCTATGATCCCATTCACGTTTCATGCGCACAAGCTTCTGCCCAACTCCTCCCTGGTGGAGACGATGTTCCAGACCGGCATGTGTTTCCAAGTGGTGAAGAGCAAAATCTTCGGGCTGCTGCAGCTCGAGATGAATTTTACTCCATCATTCCCGGAACCTTTTGCTCATGCGCCAGTTTGCCTGGCAAGTTTTCAGAATCGTCAGTATCTATCCAAAAATCAGTTGACAACCCTGCCTTCCATCCCCCGCTTCAGCACGTTCCTGGCAGTATTCGTCTTCTCCTCCGCCGAATACCCGCAGGCATTGCAGAGGAAAATCCCTTTCTTCCTACCGCCGCTCTCCACCGCGCCGCAGCTGCTGCACTCATTGCTGATGTCCTTCCCCAGCACCTCCACGATTTCCACCGACTGCTCTCTGCATTTCTGCTCCAGGCGGCTGCGGATGTAGCCTCTCTGCCACATGGCCACGGAATGGTTGATTTTCCGGTTGATGCCGCCCGCCTTTGGCCTGGGCATTCTGACGATGTAGATTCTCCCGGGCTTCTCTGTGCGCAGGAAGCGGTTCAGCTCCTGGTTGATATAGCTGTGGAGCCGCTCCTCCATCCGATGCCTCCGGGCATTGTACTTCCTGCGCCCCGGGTTGTCGGCTCTGTTGCGGTTATAGCTCCTGGTCTGCTGCCTGACCCATTCGGCATATTCCGTCTGCAGAGCGCCCAGTTCCTCGCCATAATGATGCCCTTCCTGGGTGGTGAGCATGGTGAACATCCCCATGGCCAGTCCTATCCGGTTCACATAGTCCTCATGAACCCGCACCGCCACATCCACCGCGGTCATGATTTCAACATTCCCTTCCTGGGGATACAGTCTGACATAAAGCTGACGCTTGTACTGGTTCCCGTCTGTCAGGGGCACGAAGACCCGCTTCCGGTTCTCTTTGGTGGAAATGTAGATTCCTCTGCTGCCGTCCTTCTCCCCGTAGCGGTAGGCTCGCTCCGCAACGGAAAATCCCGATGGCGGCTGCGCCGAAGCCTGTGGCTCTGTCTCCGCCTTGTCCGTTTCCCTGCTTTTCACCCGGTACTTCCGCACTTGTCTGCACAGATAGCGGTGGAGCTTTTCCGCATCCACTTTGGATGCCAGTTCCTCCTGCTTACTCTGCAGCTCCCGGGGCAGGACGATGGGCTCCTGGTTCAGCACGGCGGTAAAGGCGTTGTTCACCTTCAACAGGAACCGGAGGTAATGCTTCTCCTCCTCGGTCAGACCCTCGTTCCTGCCAATCAGCTGCAGCACCCGGGATTTTGTCCGGGCCCACCGGCTTTTGATGTCCCCCAGCGCATCGAACACGGCCAGGTAAAAGTACACCGACGGCAGTCCCAGCTCTCCCCGCAGGCCGCTCTCCGTCATCTCATTCTGGACGGTGTAGCCGGGATACAGTTTGGACAGCCCTCCGATGCCGCTGTACCTCTGGTATACATAGCGCTCCACCTTGCCGTAATCCGCCGCAATCTCCTGTAGCTTCTTCATATCCTCCGCGCAAAGCGGGCTCTTGCTGTACTGGTGGACAGTCTTGCATACCTTGTCTGACGGCATTTTGGAGTTCCTTTTACTCTCTATAAACACATGACAATGCGCGATTCCCAAAAAGTGTACTTTTTG
>NZ_CAPDXS010000251.1:0-2963 GCF_948601915.1 uncultured Acetatifactor sp.
CCTGGCGGAACAGCGGAAGGACGAGCTGGTGATGTATCTGGCCCACGATATTCGCACGCCCCTCACCTCTGTGATCGGCTACCTCAATCTGTTGGAGGAGGAGCCGGATATGCCTGCAGAACAGCGGGTCAAGCGTGTCCATATCGCGCTGGAAAAGGCTTACCGGCTGGAAACCATGATAAATGAGTTTTTTGAGATCACCCGGTACAATTCCCAGCAGATCACCTTGTCCAAGGAAACGATCGACCTATACTATATGCTGGTGCAGCTATCCGATGAATTGTCCCCGGTCTTTGCCCCCAGGGGAAATACCGTCGCGCTTCATTTGGCCGAGGATATGACGGTGGAGGCCGACCCGGAAAAGCTGGCGCGGGTATTCAGCAACATTCTGAAAAACGCGGCATCGTACAGCCACCCCCGCACCGAGATCACCATCTCCGCAGAAAAGTCAGAACATGAGGTCATCATTCAATTTCAGAACAGCGGCGAGGATATTCCCAGCGAAGCTTTGGCATCCCTCTTTGACAAGTTCTACCGGGCGGACAAGTCCCGTTCCTCCGACACAGGCGGCACAGGGCTGGGCTTGGCTATCGCCAAGGAGATCGTGGTTCTTCATGGCGGGACAATCAGCGCAGCCAGCAAAAACCATGTTGTTACATTTACAATTTCTCTGCCGCTGGTACATTAGGAAAATCTCTATATTTTCTTAGGAATGAATCAATTTCATCTTAAAGCACTCCATGCTCCTGTTCAGTAGAATGATGCTGACAGGAGCATTTCTCTGTCAGACTGACAACAGGAAGGAACACATTATGGGAAGAAAACGGTTGACACAGTTTTTTCCGTGTCTGCTGCCGCTGCGGAAAAAACAAAAGATATTCTGCTACTATATGGGGATGAAGCTGGACCATAACCGCTATTCCGAAACACGTTCGGACCGCCTGCTGACCCACCCCCTTTTCCGTACCAGCTGGCCCCTGTTCAACCACAAAACCGGGTATGAGCTGACCTATCAGGAGAATAAGGCCTACAACTGCCAGCTGGCGGCAAAGGTACTTGATAAACTCATCATTGCTCCCGGCGAGACGTTTTCCTTCTGGAACGCTGTGCGGGGCGCAGATCAGGAAACAGCCTATAAAAATGGGTATGTTCTGTCTGACGGGCGGCTCCAGCTTCTGCCGGGGGGCGGGCTGTGCCAGATGAGCAGTTTTCTGTACTGGCTGTTCCTGCATACCCCGCTGACTATCACAGAACAGCATACCCACGGGATCGACCTCCATCTCAATATGCCCGGTATTCCCCAGGGGATTGACGCGGCGGTGTCCGAGGGCTGGCTGGATTTGAAGGTCAAAAACAACACAGCCCACACATTTCAGCTCCTGGTTGCTGTTGACAGCCATAACATGAGCGGTATGGTACTGTCTGACACAAGGCTGCGGCCCGTCTATCAAAAACAAATTAGTTAAATCTCTCCATTATATTAGGATTTTCTTAGGAAATAAACAACTTTATATTAAAGCTCCAAGTGCCTCTGTCCAGTAAAATAGATGCTGACAGGGGCACTTTTGCTCGACGTTTGAAAGGAGCTTTTTATGATGGAAGAAAAAATGATGCAAGTCCGTAACGACCACCCGCGCCGCAGTCAAAAGCGTCGCCGGAAGCGGTTTCCCTGGGGAGATATTGTGGCGACGCTGCTGGTGGTAGCCATTTGCGCCTATGTCTTTCTATCGTTTGGTGAAAAAACGCCCGATGAAGAAACGCCGGTAAGGGGCACATCCGCCCCGACTACGCCCCAGGCACAGGACAACGCGCTGGCTGACCTGTTGGCTGAAAACACACAGCCAACGGCCAGTGACATCGACTGGAATCTTGTGCTAGTAAATTATGAAAACGCTATCCCCGAAAACTACGAGATCAATCTGGTGGAGGTAGCTGGCGGGGAGAAAGTGGATGAACGCATCTACGATCCCCTGATGGAGATGCTGGAAGCGGCCAAAGAGGGGAATTGGGATCAGCTCCCGATGGTGGTGTCCGGCTATCGCACCCAGGCCAAGCAGCAGAAGCTCTTTCAAGACAAGATAGCCAAATATCAAAGTGAGGGACACTCCAAGAGTGAAGCGGAAGAACTGGCAAAGCAGTGGGTGGCTGTTCCCGGATACAGCGAACACCAAGCCGGGCTGGCGGTGGACATCAATGGGGCCACCTATGACCTCTACTTCTGGCTTCAGGAGAATAGCTACAAGTACGGTTTTATCTTCCGTTATCCTGGGAGCAAAACCGAAATCACCGGCGTGGCAGAGGAAGTCTGGCATTACCGTTATGTGGGGGTGGAGGCGGCCACAGAAATGTATGAGAAGGGCCTGTGTCTGGAGGAATATCTGGCGGAAAGGCAGGGAGAAGAATGAGCAGGTTGAAAATTGCCGTCCTGTTCGGCGGCTGTTCCCCGGAGTACGGGGTGTCCCTCCAGTCTGCCGCCGCCGTTCTCCAGCACATGGCTCAAAGCCGGTATGAGCCGGTGATGGTGGGCATTTCCCAGGCGGGCGATTGGTTCCACTACACCGGCCCGGTGGACAGCATTGAAAGCGACACTTGGCATAATGCGGAAACCTGTGTTCCTGCCGTCATGCGCCCTGATCGGAGCGCCCCGGCCCTCCTGGTGTTTGGGCCGGGGGATATACAGACAATCCACCTGGACGCCGCGTTCCCTGTCCTCCACGGTCGGAACGGAGAGGACGGGACGGTGCAGGGCCTCTTTGAGCTGGCGGGTGTCCCGCTGGTGGGCTGCGGTGTGCTGGCCTCGGCATTGTGCATGGACAAAGACCGCGCCCACAAGCTGGCCCAGGCTGCAAGGGTGGAGGTTCCCCGGTCTGCTGTTTTGGAACGATGGATGGGCGTCACAGTCGCTATGGCCGAAGGGGAAACGCTGGGCTATCCGCTGTTTGTCAAGCCCGTCCGGGCCGGTT
>NZ_CAPDXS010000252.1:0-2823 GCF_948601915.1 uncultured Acetatifactor sp.
TGTGCGCATCCCTGTGAGGAAATTGTGGAAGTATATTTTATCTCTGCTGTGCATTCCGTTCCTTTCCGGTGTCCTCTCATTGGTCTGAAGATGCTGGCGGAAGAGCTGTAGCATTTTGGGTTCTATTATAATAAAGCTTGGTCAGGAAATCAACGGTGAATGAGATATGGCAGCTGAGAAAGGGATTGAGGATGTACAGGACGGGACAAATGAAGCTAGAAATGGATGGTACTTTTCGGAAAGGGACATACAATGACTATGCTGGAAATCGGGATGCTGATGTGTTCATTGCGGAGTCAGCATCCCCCTATTGCTTTAATTCCTCTCTCCCAGATACAGCCCCAGGCAGCTCTCCAGATTGTCGATCAGCTTATCCTCCGTAATCCCCCCGGAGAAATACTGATCCAGCTCCTCGAACAGGATGTTCCTGAAGTCCAGGGGGAAATATCTCGCCGGTCTTGCCTTCTCAAGCATATCCAGCAGCGTCTCCCTGTCCAGCGCTACATTCAGGTCCTTGCCCAACGTAATCTGGTCGAAGCCCGCCGCGAAAGCACTGGTATTTTCATCCATGCCGGCAATCTGCTCCTCCAGCACGTCCCTGCGCACGCTCAAAGCAAAGTTGATATCCTTCGCCGCCAGAATCTGCCCCTCATAGGAAAGGCACAGGCCAAGAAAAGCCGCGGCTGCCTCCTTTTCCTGCTTTGTGGCAGTGCTGCGGACAGCCAGCAGACTGCCGTTCTCCAGAAAATGGGCGGCCCCGTCCTTCGTGGGATATCCGATATAATTGGCGTCCTCCCCGTAACAGAGGCGGTACAGGGCGAGCTGCTCCGGCTTGCTGACATACAGCGCGTTGCAGAGCACCTTCCCCTCCAACAGGGAGCTGCCGGGGCTTACCCCTTCCTCGCGGACGCAGTATTTTTCCGCCAGCTCCAGGGCCTTGCGGAACCTGTCGCTGTCAAAGCGCATGTTCCCCTCCTCCCCGTCCAGGAAATAGCAGTCATCCATTCCATGGCTGAGAAAGCCCACGAGAAAATAAGCCCCGAAGTCCCCGTCATATTGGTCAAAAATCGCCTCCAGCTCCGGCCTGTCAGTGATGCACTGCAGAAAGGAATCATAATCCCAATCCGCAAGATCCGGATCCCCGGTGACCAGAGTGCGCAGATGAAAGTCCGTCACGATGCCATACAGGGTTCCGTCGATTCTCCCCATCTCCAGGGCGGCAGGCTGCAGCTCCTCCGCGATGCCCAGCTCCTCCATGACGGCGTCCAAAGGCTCCCACAGCTTCTCCTGCTCCTCGAAGCCCGTCAGGATGGTATCCACCAGCACCGGCCCCTTTCCCGCGGTCAGCTCCGTCAGCAGCGCGGTCCTGTCGTAGTCGTCCTTCAGCTCGATATGGCAGGTCGGATACCTTTTGGTGAATTCCGCCACCAGCCGCTGGTAAGACGATGCATCGGAAACTGCCAGCGTGATCTCACAGAGCTCCACCTCCTCCGTGGTAGGCTCCAGGCTAAGATAGTTGTAAGTCCCGGAGCCCTCATAGAGGAGCGAAATCCGCCCCTCTCCATCCGCCTGTATGGCGGGCACATGGGATGTGAGGATTCCATGATTGGCCCAGCGGTAGAGCAGCTCCGGCTTCCTTCCGGACAGCCCGCTGCGGTACACGCCCTCCTGATCCGCGTACAGCAATGTGTCCTCGTCGAGGAGGTTCAGGCAATAGGCGAAGCTTTCCAGGGAGGCCAGCTCCACCGGCCTGCCGGTCTCTGGGTCCATATACAGCAGCGCGGTATCCTCATGGCGACCGGTTTCCGCGGAAGAAAAAGCGACACGACCGTCATAAAGAGGAATCAAAGTCATGCTGTGATTGCTGTCCGGCGTGTATTCTGCCAGGAGTTCGCCCGCAGGTGAGACGAGCAGATATCGCGGCCCCTCCCCTGTCTGCCGTACCAGGTGAACCGCTCCGGACTGGTCCACCGCGAAATCAGAGAAACTCATGATGACCTCGGTTCCGGAAAGCTCGCCTCCCGTCAGGAACTCCAGAGGAAATTCCCTCAATACCTCATGAGCTTCATTCCTCTCCGTCAGAAAGTATCGATAATCTGTCCCGCCCGGCAGCGCTTCATAATCGAAGGACACATAGTGGTCTGTACCGGCCACCGGCCCTACGTCCCACACCTGGTTCTCACGGTCGAAGCGTTCCGAACCCGCCTCCTGCGCAGACACGAAGGAAAGCTCGTCCCAGCATTCGTCCGCATTTTCGAAGAGATGCTTTTTGAACTGGTAGGCTCTGGAGGCTCCCAGGAAACACCTTTCTCCGCCACCTGTTATGGCGTTTGGCGGGTCTTCCGTCTGCAGAGGGATATTGACTACAGAGGAATAAGCATCCAGGGAGTTGTCCCTTCCGTCCAGCTTTGAGACTGCCGAGGCATCCAGCAGGCCCCCTGCGTCCGCAGGCCCTTCCTGGCTGTCCGCTGTGCCGCAGCCGCCGAGCTGCAGAATGAGTATGGTTGTCAAAAGAACATAGCTGATTATCTTTTTCATGGAATATGCGCATCTCCCTATATTATATATAACAATGCAGTGCACGGTTGAAACATGCACTGCTATTATAACACGGCTTGCTGTTGATGGAAAGGCCTATTCCTCCAGCACCCTCCCCCCGTCTATCTCATGCACCGTATCGCACAGCACCCCGATATCCTCTGCGTAATGCGAAGACAAGCAGTATCTTCCCCCTACCATCTTACATGGGGTATCGCCTGTCACGAAATTGTCTTGTCCGAGACATCTGTATGGGAAACGATGCGGAGATAATCTTCCACAGAC
>NZ_CAPDXS010000253.1:0-2817 GCF_948601915.1 uncultured Acetatifactor sp.
TGACTGGTTCATTCGCATGATTACATTAGGCAGCATTCAGCGTTATGCAGTATACATGCCCATCGGCTCCTATACAATGGCTCACTTCAAAACCAAGCCCTCCGGATCCCACAGATCCTCCCAGCCCCGGGCCCCTTCCCAGAGGAACACCTGCCCCTTGATCAGGCGGCAGTTCCTGTCCTCTCCGGCGATGGCCTCCATCTCTTCCTCCGTCAGCGGGTCTTCCGTGGCACACCTCAGGTTCGCCTTGTACTGGTCAGGCTTCACGGAGAAGGGGATGGGCACCTGCCCCCGCTGCACAGCCCATTTCAGGCAGATCAATGCGGGGTGCACCCCATGGGCTTTTGCCGCCCGAACCACTGCGGGCAGCTCCCCGTCCGCCACGTCCTGGGCCGTCCTGTCCCGCTCCGGCCTGGAGGGGGAGCCGATAGGGCAGTAGCCGATGGGCAGGATGCCATGCCCCCGCGCATAGGCGAAGAGCTCCGGCTGCTGGAAGGACGGATGCAGCTCCATCTCCAGGGCCGCCGGCTGTATGCGGCACAGGGGCAGCACGGCCTCCAGCTTCGGCACGGTCATATTGCTCATGCCGATGTAGCGCACCAGGCCTTTGTCCACCAGCTCCTCGCACTGCCGCCAGGTGGCCATGAACTCCTCCACCGAAAAGGGCCTGGAGTCCGGGTTCCTGGAATCCCCTGCGCAGCCCGGCGCGTGGTAGTTGGGGAAGGGCCAGTGGACGAAGTAGAGATCCAGATAGTCCAGCCCCAGATCCTCCAAGCTCTTTTTACAGGACGCCATCACCTGCCCCGCACCGTGCATGTCGTTCCACACCTTGGAGGTGACGAAAAGCTCCCTGCGCTCCACTGCGCCTTCCGCAAAAAGGCGGCCCAGGGCCTGTCCTATCCTGTCCTCGTTCTGATAGACCGCCGCGCAGTCGATGAACCGATAACCGTATCTCACCGCGCCGTATACGGCTCCCGCGATTTCCTCCGGGCCGTACTTGTCCGAGCCGAAGGTCCCCAGCCCCAGGCAAGGAATCCGCTCCCCGCCCCGCAGCGTCACTGTGGGGATTCTGCCCTGTTCTATTTCGTTTGCCATCTTCATGCCTCCTTTGAAACCAATCCCTGTAGACTATATCTAATACTTCGCATATCCTACGAACTGCAGGCTCACATCCTCATGCTCTGCGTTGATGATGCCACCATCGTATTTGAAGTTATACAAGACCACTGCCGCATTGCATTTTGGGATTCTTTTTTTCACCACATTTTTTATTTCCTCCAGAAAAGATTCACTGTATGAAAATCCTGCAAGCAATTCTTCCAGATTCTCCGTACACTCCTCACGGACTGCTGCCTCACGAAAATCTTCATCAAAAGACATCCCGAAATCATATTCGAAACGATTGAAGAACTCATAGTGAAACGCTTTCTTCAGTTCTTCTTCACAGAGCCGGGCCCGATTAGCCGGATCAAACAGTTCCTTCCAGATTTCTCCGGGTTCTGTTCCGTCCTCATAATCATCTTCCAGATAAATTGTTGACAGATATTCATCTAATGTATCATAGTCCGTGCATCTTCCAACCCAGACCGAGACATAGCCATCCTGATTATCATAGTCATAAATCATGTCCCCTCCCCCCTTTCCACCAGGTCTGCTTCCTTTCGCCGAGCATATAAGCAGAATAAATCTCCAGTCGTGCAGATCTGCCGCGCAGCTTCTACTCCGGGAATGTCACCGCCACCTTGCCGCACTGCCCTTCCGCCATCAGCCGATAAGCCTCAGACGCTTTTTCGATAGGAAATTCATGGGTAATCAGATCCTCCGGATGGATGCCCCAGCGCACCAGGCGCTCCACCAGCTCCTCCATCTTCCACAGCGACGTCACCCAGGAGCCGTAGATGGTCTTCTGCCCGTGGATGATGTCGGGGCTGGGGTTGAAGGTACAGGTGCCGCCCTCCCCTACGAAGGCAATCTTGCCCCACTCCCTGGTGGCCCGGATGGCAAGCTGCCTACCCGCGTCATTGGCGGAGGCATCGATGGCCCGCTCCACGCCCCTGCCTCCCGTGACGGCCAGGATTTCCTCCAGAGTGTCCTCGCCGGGCTTGAACACATAGTCCGCCAGGCCCAGCTTCTTCGCCAGCTCGATGCGGTATTCGTTCATCTCCACACCGATCAGCCGGTTGGCACCCATGGCCTTGGCCAGCATCAGCGCCGCCAGGCCCACAGGCCCCAGGCCCGTCACCAAGACGCAATCGTTGCCGCAGATGCCGATCTTCTCGATGGCCTCGTAGACCGTGCCGAAGCCGCAGGCCACCTGGGCCCCGTCCTTGTAGGTCAGCTCGTCGGGCAGCTCGATGAGGTCCTTCTCCTCCGCCAGGATATAGGGGGCCATGCCGCCGTTGCGCTGCCAGCCGTAGGCCTGGCGGAATCTGCTCTTGCAGGATATGTAATAGCCCCTCCGGCAGTCGTTACAGACTCCGCAGCCGGAGATATGGTACACGATGACCCTGTCGCCCTTCTTGAAGCGCTTCAGGCCTTCCCCCTCCTCCACGATGACGCCGCAGGGCTCGTGGCCCGCCACCATGCCGGGGATGTACCCCTCGGGCCCTTTTCCCGTGTGCTCCCTGTAGATGCAGCGGATGTCGCTGCCGCAGATCGTGGTGGCTTTGGTCTGCACCAGCACCTGTCCGTGCCCAGGCGCGGGCACCTCGAAATCCCTCAGTTCCACCGTGCTGTCGCCGGGCAGAACCGCCCCCTTCATCAACATTTTTACAGCCATGCACTCCCTCGCTTTCCGCAAGCCTATCGCCTGCTGAT
>NZ_CAPDXS010000254.1:0-2788 GCF_948601915.1 uncultured Acetatifactor sp.
TTTATAGGATACCGACTGTCTTTCTTTGGACGGTTTATGCCTGCTGACGCTCCAGCAGCTTTTCCAGAGTTTCTGCCTTTTCCAGCCTCTTTTCCTTCAGGGCTTCTTCCTCTTTCTTCTTCGCCCGCTTCTCCTCCGACTGCTCCTGCCGTATTTTTTTATAGGATACCGACTGTCTTTCTTTGGACGGTTTATGCCTGCTGACGCTCCAGTAGGTGACTTTCCCATCTTTGTCTATGGCTGTGCCGCAGACCACCATCTCATTTCCATGTGCCGCAATCCCGTCTTTCATAATCTTCGCTGATTCGGGCACTTGGGCAATATACTTTTCATATTTTGCCGCTGCTGCCGGGTCAGAAGCCATCTGTTCGATCATATTAGAAGCAATGACTATGTTATTGCCGCCGCTGCTCCCAAGCATATAGGCATCTTCCTGTTTCCCATTCCTGAAGTCCGCCACCGTTATGTTCACATCCGGGTATTTCTCTTTCAGACTATTCAGGTACGCCTGCGAATCCCCGTTAAGGGAACTGTTCCCGTCTGCCCTGTCTGCCGCATAGGTGTTCGTGTAATCCGTTATTCCTGAAATTGCCATAATAATCATCCTCCTAATTTACCTGTCACTCCGAAATCCATCTTCCTCTCCTAATTTACCTGTCATTCCGAAATCCATCTTCCTCTCTCTTTTCATCATCACGGACAGGATGAACACTCTGTCCTTTACCCTGAAATCCACTGCTCCCTGATATTTCTCCGCCGTGCTTTTGATGTTGACAAGCCCTATCCCGTGGGATTTCCTGTCCGCCTTATCCGTCACCGGGAACTCCTCCTTGGCCTTAAGCACCAGCCGCCCGTCAAAGCTGTTCTCCACTTTCAGTATGAGCAGGTTCCCTTTCTGCAGGGAGCTTATGCGGATAAAGGCATCCGCCCCCGGCTCTTTCGCTTCCAGCTTCCGGCAGGCTTCCATCCCATTGTCCACCGCATTCCCCAGGATGACGCCTATGTCATAGCTGTGTATCCGGATTCCCTGCGGAAGCAGCAGCTTATCCGCATCCATCCTTAGATCAGGCACATCCTGCACCGCCTCATGGTATTTCATGTTCAGCAGGGTATCCACCACCGTGTTCCCCGTCCTGAACCGCACTTCCAGCTTTTCCAGCCCTCTGTTCAGCTCCGACAGGTACTCCTACAGCTCCCCGCCCCCTTCCCCTGCGGAAAGGCGCTGGATGACGGCAAGGGTGTTCTTCATGTCATGCTTCATGCCACGTATGCCGGAATAGATGCGCTCCATCTCCTCCATGTGTTCCTGCAGGGCGCTTATCTGGTTTTCCAGGACGATCCTGCCGCTCTTTTCCCTATTCCAGCAGATCATGTCCTGGAACAGCTTCACCCCGTACAGGATGGACAGCAGCGACAGGAGCAGGATTGCAGGAATCACCACAATCAGAATCGTGTATCGCTCATACAGCATTTTAGGGACGCCGTCCTCCAGCGTGATCATGATGATGCGCAGAAGCATACAGACCATCATGCCCACCGCCGAAGGGGCAAGGATGAACAGCAGCTCTGTCCTACTGATAACATAATCCTTTTCCCGGAAATCCCGCACGATCTTCCTCAGCGAAAAGTACAGCAGCAGGGCGATTCCGGCATACTGGATAAGCTGCGTCCCGGCTACGCCAATCTTTATCGCCATGCCGAATGCTTTTTCCGATGAGAGTACCCCCTTCCCAGCGCACCAGTCATACTGCTTAACGATTTCACTTGCCGTGAAACCAGACTGCATAACGCTGACAGGTTCAATCCCATGATTACATTAGGCAGTATTCAGCGTTATGCAGTATAATGATGTCAGGCACCCACCCGTCCACTGCGTTCAGCAATATGACCGCCGCATACCTGCTGATGTCCAGTAATGCCTGGAAGGAAACCACAAGGAAAACCGTGACGGGGCGGAACGCCTTGTAAAAGCACGCCGCAAGGGCTGACAGGATACAGAGCGACAATGCCAGCGTCCCCGCCGCCACCCTGTAGTCCTCGTATCCCGGCGGGGAGCACCGCACCACGGTTGTCCGCAGAGCCACATATAAGCCCGCCACGTACAGACCGTTCCCTCTGCCCCTCATCCTTGTTTCCAGAAAGCTCCCCAAAAAATACTGCAGGCAGTACCCTTGGAACACCGTCAGGGCCGCATATAACGCATCCGCCATCTTAAACACCGGACACACCCCCGTTCTGCAGGTGCCACATATAGGCTTTCACAAACTCCCCATACTTCTTTTTCGTCAGATATACCCTGTCGCCGCCCGTGAGGGTTATGCTCTCGCTGTCATATTCCGTGATGCAGTCCATGTTCACGATGTACGCCCGGTGGCAGCGGTAAAAGTTCTCCCCAAGCTGCCCCTCCAGCTCATCCATCGCCCCATAAATCTCTACGGTCTGCCTTACGGTGTGTATCTCCACCTTCTTCGCCCTGCTCTCGATATACAGGATGTCAGACTGGTCAAGGGTAAGGTTCCGGGACTTGATGAACAGCACACGGCGCTCCTTCTTCCTTGCGGCCTCCCGCACCGCCCTTTCAGCACCTCCGCAAATTTATCCTCGTCTATGGGCTTTAACAGGTACTGGAACGCATAAAGCGCAAAGGCATCAAACACATACTCCTTGATGCCCGTTATGAACACCAGCACGGTATCCCCCACGCCAACATTGCTGTTCCTTTCCCGTAGGCTTCTATGCGGCTCTCCGGCTGCTGTTCCTCCACCAGCCCGCATATATGCTCCCTGAT
>NZ_CAPDXS010000255.1:0-2754 GCF_948601915.1 uncultured Acetatifactor sp.
ACACGACGCTCTTCCGATCTCTATGTGGTGGCGCCCATCAAGAGCATCCTGAAGACCATCCAGGAAAGCTCCGGGCGCATCAACGGCATGACCGGGGAGGTGCTGAAGCGGACACAGGCCTCCCGGCAGAGCGCGGCGGGCCTTTCCTCCCTGGCGGGGCAGCTCTCATCGACC
Organism: uncultured Acetatifactor sp.; assembly: GCF_948601915.1. Taxonomy (NCBI): domain Bacteria; kingdom Bacillati; phylum Bacillota; class Clostridia; order Lachnospirales; family Lachnospiraceae; genus Acetatifactor; species uncultured Acetatifactor sp. The sequence goes on from NZ_CAPDXS010000255.1 coordinate 175, forward strand.
TTTCAGGAGGTAGCCAGGAATGTATCTGACATCAACGACAGCGCAGGCACCGTCCGGCAGGAGGTACAGGCCATCGCGGAGGAATGCAGCGACATCACCGCCTACACCGCCCAGATGAACGCCCGGGCGGACGCCATGCAGCAGTCCGCCCAGAGCAGCGCCGAGACCACCGGCGCCAAGACGGAGGAGATCCTGTCCTCCCTCAACGACGCCATCGAGAAGAGCAAGAGCGTGAACCAGATCAAGAACCTCACCGGGGACATCCTGGCCATCGCCCAGCAGACCAGGCTGATCTCCCTGAACGCCTCCGTGGAGGCCGCCAACGCGGGAACGGCAGGCAAGGGCTTCGCCATGGTGGCCAGGGAGGTGCGGGACCTCTCCAACTCCACCCAGGAGACCGCGGGGCGCATCCAGGCGATCAACGACGTGGTCACCGCCTCGGTCCACAATCTTTCCGAAAATGCCAGGCAATTGATTGACTATATGAGTCAATCCGTCCTGAAGGAATTCCAGGCCTTCGTGGAATCCGGCAGCCAGTACAAGGAGGACGCCGCCCACATCCGCCGCATCATGGACGATTTCCACGGGCAGACCCAGCGGCTGAAGGATTCCATGTCCGGCATCGCGGATTCCATCGGCACCATCGACGAAGCCATCGACGAGAGCGCCTCCGGCATCGCCGGCATGGCGGGCAATACCCGGAGCCTGGCGGCGGACATGGAGGACATCACCCGGCGCATGGGCGTCAACCAGGACGTGGTGGCGGAGCTGGAGAAGGAGACGGCCGTGTTCGACAATCTGTAGGATGATTTTTAAATTTAAATTTTTGTTGACACCCACACGAACACCTGATATAATATCTCTCGTGAAAATTTATATCATTTCACACGACAAATCATATATAGCTTGATTGACAAGCTGATGTAACGGTATATGGAAGAGTGCAGAAAGAGTATCCCAGGGGGTACTCTGCCCTCTCGAAGGTACTGTACATCGGCTTTTTTGTTGTGCCGACGTATTCCACGCTCCTTGACAACTTAATCGCAGTCTCTGTCGGTCAGGGAAGCACCGCCATGACCTGCAGGATCATGACATGATCTTGCAGCCAGCGTGCCAAGGACAAACCGCTTAGACTGCGACGCGAATTGCAATACAAGCCGCGGCAAAAGCCGCGGCGCTGAAACTTATCACTTTTTATCACTTTTTTATATGACGAAAGGAGCGGCACAGCCTATGTCAAACTATATATGGAAAACGGGACACAAAGAAATCGCGAATATCACATCTCTGACTCCAGATGCCTACAACGTAACTCATATGTCGGAAAGAGCTTCCTGGGCAGTGGAGAGCTTTTTGCAGACGGCGTGGCTGCTTCCGGGGAACGGATTCCTGGGATGGCAGATGAATTCTGACAAAACCGGGCTCCGTGCCTTTGCTTTCTCAGAGGGGGACGTCAAGATGACATCCGGCGACTTTGGCTGGATTTTTGAGGAATATGCGGATGTCGAAGCACAGGCGCCGGATTTCTTTGAGGATCTGTACAGGGATTTCCCCAAAGTATATGTCCTGCGGCATATGCCGGGAATCTCCGATGAACTCCGGACATTCAGGAGCCGGCATCTGCCCTCTGAGGACACGGATTATCTCCAGGATGTGGTCAGGGCTGTGAAGGAGTCCGGGGGAGTCGTGCGGATCGTGGTGGAGACCGGTCATGACAGCCAGGGCGTGATCCTGTTTTGTCTGGCGGAGGAGATGACTCTCCAGATGCGCACCCTGCTTTCCCTGGCATTTCCGGATACCGTCCTGGAGGAGGCGGACATGGCGGACGCGGATACGGATTTCAGGCTTCCGGCAAAGTACCTGATGGAAAGCATGAAAAGGCTGCTGGAGGTCTTTCTCCTTGAGGAGTCCTTGCTATTGGATTCCATAGAGGATCCCTCCACAGAGGAGTCCTTCTCAGAGGAGTCCTCCACAGAGGATCTCCCCACAGAGGAGTCCTCCCTGGATTCCGGGGATCCTGCTTACAGATTCCATTGGGAGGATGAAGAAGATCTGGACGCAGCCTATGGTTACGACGATCCGGAGGGATATGATGCGGAGGATCCAGCAGCCCACAGCCAGCCTGGAGCCGGTGGGAAATCCGGCGGCGGGGAGATGTCTGACCAGGAGCCTGACAATCTACTCCTGGATGAAATGGATCTGAGCGTGCGCACCTACAACTGCCTGAAGCGGGCCGGAATCCACACCCTGGGGGATCTCCGGAAAATGAGCCGGGAGGATCTGGCGAAGATCCGGAATCTTGGATCGAGAAGCCTGGAGGAAGTCATAAATAAGCTTGCGTCAATGGGCCTGTCCCTTCAGGGCGAGCAGCAGCCGCCCAGCAGCTCCCAAATGCTGGCACAACTGATAGGCCTGAAGGACGTGAAGGAGCAGGTCAGGAAAATAGCGGCCTTCGCCAGGATGAAGAAGGACATGGAGACGCTGGGCAGGACATCCGTCCCGGTGGCGCTGAATATGGAGTTCGTGGGGAACCCCGGTACGGCGAAGACCACCGTGGCCAGGATCCTGGCCGGAATCTTC
>NZ_CAPDXS010000256.1:0-2674 GCF_948601915.1 uncultured Acetatifactor sp.
ATATTCCTGGTTCTCTCTAACGGATATTCTCTTCCAGCCAAGATTTTTTCCTCCTAACTTATTTTCAGTGCAAAAGCATATGCACGGATTAGAACCTGTAGTGCGCGAACGCCTTGTTGGCCTCCGCCATCTTGTGCATATCCTCTTTCCTCTTGACCGCGGATCCGGTGTTGTTGGACGCGTCAAGAATCTCGTTCGCCAGTCTGTCCTCCATGGTCTTCTCGCTTCTCTTGCGGGAGAACATGGTGAGCCACCGCAGTCCCAGCGCCTGGCGCCTCTCAGCCCTCACCTCGATGGGCACCTGGTAGGTAGCGCCGCCGATACGCCTGGCCTTTACCTCCAGGACGGGCATGATATTGTTCATAGCCGCCTCGAATACCTCCAAAGCGGGCTTTCCGGATTTCTCCTCTACCTTGGCGAATGCACCGTATACAATCTTCTGGGCGACGCTCTTCTTGCCGTCAAGCATGATGTTGTTGATCAGCTTGGTCACTACCTTATTATTGTATAAAGGATCTGCCAATACATCTCTTTTCTGAATATGTCCCTTACGTGGCACGTTTCTTCCCTCCTTATCAATGAAATGCAGTACGCAGCCACCCCTGCCGGAGCATGGGCCGCCTCCCGCATCCTGTGCGGCTCGCCGCACGAAATAAATCATCGGTACTCACAAGTGTTTCCCCAAGTGTTCGCGCTGTCTATCTGTCCCCCGGGAGACAAAGGACAGCCTCCCGCCATTGTATTACACAGAATTCCAACACTTTCTTAGTTTCGTTATTGTGGACCAAAGATGACGCTTCACAAAGCAGCCTGTTTCTAAGAAGATTTTTTACTTCTAAGAAGATTTTTTACTTCTTTGCTGCCTTGGGCCTCTTAGCGCCGTACTTAGAGCGTGCCTGCTTCCTGTTGGCAACGCCTGCGGTATCAAGAGTACCACGGATGATATGGTATCTCGTACCAGGCAGATCCTTCACCCTGCCGCCGCGGACCAGGACGACACTATGCTCCTGAAGGTTGTGGCCTTCGCCGGGAATATAGCTCGTAACCTCGATTCCGTTGGAGAGACGTACCCTGGCCACCTTTCTGAGAGCCGAGTTGGGCTTTTTGGGGGTCAGCGTCTTCACCACGGTGCACACGCCGCGCTTCTGGGGTGCGGACTTGTCCGTCACCTTCTTGTGAAGAGAATTGTACCCTTTCTGCAAGGCAGGTGCCGTTGACTTCTTGACGGAAGTCTTGCGTCCTTTTCTGACTAACTGGTTAAATGTTGGCATTCTGTTTCACCTCTTTCTTGGATTGGCATTTGTTGTCTGCCATGCCTACGGCTGGATATCCGTGCATTTTTAGTTGCACAAAAAACACATCCGCACGCATGCTTTATCATTATAGCCACTTGCGGATGTGTTGTCAACAGTTTTTCGATATTATTTTAAAGCTTATTTTAAGGCCATTGTTTTAAGATTGGCCGCCCAGGCGCTTCACCGGTATCCAGATGGCGCTCTCATATCCTTCGCTCTCGGTATCCCCGCCGGAATACCACTCGATGTTGATATGGAACGCCGCCTCGAACTCTTTGTTCCCGGGGAGCCATTCGCTGAAGATCCGCGTGTTGACCGTCTGCAGCGCCTCCGGCATAGGCCCGATGCACCTGAATTTCGCCCACTCGCCGGCGGGGACTTCGAACACCTTCATCCCCTCTGGCACTTCGCCGCCCTGGTAGGCTCCGGCGATATAATAACGGAAATGTTCCATGTCCGCCTCATCCTCCACACAGACGCCGAACTCTCCTACCATGCACTCCGCCACGGTCTGCCGGACGGCTTCCTCCCCAGCCTCCCGGACCGCCTCCTGCCCGCAGTATTTCCCGCAGAATTCCTTCCAGAACCCTGGAATCTCCCGGTAGGCCTCCTCAAAGGAAAAAGTCCTCTCAAACCCGATCATCCTCATCGCTTCCCTTTTCTCAATCGTGAAATCCATTCTGCTGCCTCCTTTTACAGAAATCTCTACTATTAATGGAAGAAAGACCTTCAGGCGGTAGGGCTGGGCCCGCAGCTGCATGGGAGACAGGCCGTGGAAGCGCGCGAAGGCCCTGGTAAAGCCCTCCGGCGTATCGTACCCGTACTTGTATGCCAGGTCGATGACCTTCCCCTCTGCGCCGCGGCCGCCGCCAGAGCCGTTCCGCGCCCCTTCCCCGGACGCCTCCCGCCCCAGCACCTCCAGCCCGGCCAGGTACAGTCTGCGGTTGCGCAGGTACTCCCCGATCGTATAGCCCGTCACTATCTTAAAGCACTTCTGGAAATAAAAGGGAGACAGGTGCACCTCCCCGGCCACGTCCTCCGCCCCGATCTCCTGGAGCAGATGCTCCTCCATGTAGTCGATTGCCGTCCTCAAGCTGCTTAGCCAGTCCATTCTTCCTCCTCTGCCATCCGGTTCCGGATCCGGACGGCCATGTCAGCCGCGACTTCCTGTTCATAATATCATACCCGGCGGCAGAAGTCATGCCTTTTTCTGCCCGAAATTGTCCTGATCCGTCAATCTGTATTCTGTCCATACTTTTTGTTCCGTAAACCGATGGACAAATCCCCTCCAAAGGGGCATAATAAAGCTGTAATCCTATTTCACAAGACAGAACCACTGCGGAGGAGACGAATCATGAAAGTACTGTTCATCGGAAACA
>NZ_CAPDXS010000257.1:0-2631 GCF_948601915.1 uncultured Acetatifactor sp.
CCGATCTGCGGCTGGAGGCGAAGATGACGAAGTACATGATCATCAGCTGCACCACCGCGGGGGTGCCCCGGATGACGGTGAGGTAGACCTTTGCCAGCGCGTTGAAGAAGCCCAGGAAAAACCGCCCCGGCCCCTGCATCTCGGTGTGGTTCTTGTCCCAGGACACCCGGATCAGGGAGATGACCACGCCCAGCGCCACGCCGATCAGCAAGGCCAGCAGGGTCAATAGCAGGGTGTTGCCCAGGCCCTTTATGTACATTTGGTAACGGTCGTCGAAGACGAAGCTCTTGTAAAAGTCATAGCCCAGGTCGCTTAACCACTCGGGGCCGTTCAGGATCCAGTCCGGGGCCTCCAGGGGCCAGGTCTGTGAAGCGGATGGTTTCATGGGTGCATCTCCTTTTCCTCGAGAACTGCGGACGATTCCTTCCTTGCGGGCAGTTCTTTGATGTGGGCATGCCTTCCGACTGCTGCAGAGGGCATGATGCTTCCTCTGTATGGGAAGACGGTCACGGAATGGTTCGTGGGGGAACATGGCGCTTTCGTGAAAAAATGTGGGACCCAGTTTCCTGAGTCCCGACAGGGAGCCGTACTGTCGCGGGGCCGGGGCCGCCGCCATATGTCTGCAGGCTCTCAGGTGGCGGTATCCGTTCTCCGGGAACGGGCGTCAGGTCTTATTCCGCGCTGATGTACTTGTCGATGATGCCCTGGATGGTGCCGTCGGCGATCAGCTCCTGCAGCGCGGCATTCACGGCATCGTACAGCGCCTTGTTGTCCTTGCTCATGGCAGCGGCGTAATCCTCGGTGACATACTCGGTCTCCAGGATCTTCAGCCCCTCCACCTCGGCCACGAAAGCCTTGGCGGGCTCGTTGTCGATGACCACGCAGTCCACCTTGCCGGTCTTCAGGGCCTGTACGGCCTCGGCGCCCTTGCTGTAGCGGTCGATGGTGCCAAGCCCCTCATCCTCGATATCATCGGTGGTATAGATGTCTCCCGTGGTGTTGCGCTGCACACCTACCACATGGTTCGCGCCCTCCGCAAAGAGGTCGTCCACGCTGGCGATGGCGCTGTCCTCGGTGACGATGACCACCTGCACGCCGGTGGCATAGCTGACGGTGAAGTCCACCTCTTCCTGACGATCAGGGGTGACGGTCATGCCGGCCAGTCCCAGATCGGCCTTGCCGCTCTTGACGGCCTCCGTGATGGAATCGAACTCCATGTCGTCGATCTGCAGCTCCAGGCCAAGCTTCCCGGCGATGGCCGCTGCGATTTCCGCATCGATGCCGGCAATCTCGCCGCCCTCCACGTACTCATAGGGCGGGAAGGCCGCATTGGTGGCCATGGTGAGCTTCCCCTCCACGGCGGTGGTAAAGCTCCCCGCCTCAGAAGCAGGGGGGGCGTCTGCGCCGCTCTCGCCGCCTGCCTCGCTCTCGCTGCTCTGGTCGGCCCCTGCGCTGTCCGCCTGGCTGCTCTCTTCGGCCTGGCTGCTTTCCTCCGCCTGGCTGCTCTCTTCGGCCTGGCTGCTCTCCTCGGCTTGGCTGCTCTCTTCGGCCTGGCTGCTCTCCTTCGGCTCGCTGCCGCAGCCGGCCATGGACAGTACCATGGCGGAGGCCAGTAATAACGCAATCCATTTCTTCATAATAAATATCCTCCCGATATGTATTCATCGGCCCCCTGGATGGAGCCAATGGACAGATACTAGCACTTTATGCATAAAATGTCAATGGATTCCGTAAAAAAATAAGGAATAAATAAAATTGGATGAATATAGCATGGGATTATGCATGGATAAATGCATAAAAATGTGGACAGACCATCCGCCGGGCCAGGCTTGCCGGGGGGATTTACGGGTTGAATTGCAGGTCGGATCATGCTATGCTTTATAATAAACAGACATAGTTCAGATACATATTTATATTCACATCCGGCCCGTGGCATCGCCGCAGACCCGGGCCGAAATGAAGGAGGAAAACAAAATGAGAGTAATCATGTTTGACATCGACACCCTGCGGGCAGACCATATGGGCTGCTATGGCTATGGCAGGAACACCACGCCGGTGATCGACTCCATAGCGCAGGAGGGAGTGCGGTTCGATGACTATTACTGCCCCAACGCTCCCTGCCTGCCCTCCCGGGCATCCATGATCAGCGGACAGTACGGCATCCACAACGGCATCGTGGGGCATGGCGGAACCGCGGCGGACATGCGCCTGCAGGGCAGGAGCAGGAGCTTTACGGACGAGCTCTCAGAGAACGGCCTGTTCATGCAGTTCCGCAGGGCGGGGATGCACACGGTATCCTTCTCCACCTTTGCGGAGCGCCACAGCGCCTGGTGGTTCAACGCGGGCTTCAACGAGTGCGTCAATGTGGGCAGGAGGGGCGGCGAATCGGCGGAGATGGTGACGCCCAAGGTGCTGGAATGGCTGGAGCGCAACGGGAAAGAGGACAATTGGATGATGCATGTGCACTACTGGGATCCCCATACGCCCTACCGCACGCCTCTGGATTATGAGAACAGCTTTGAGGGCACGCCCATGCCGGACGACTGGATCACGGAGGAAATTTTCCAGGAGCATCTGCTTCATATCGGGCCCCAAGATCGGAAGAGCACACGTCTGAACTCCAGTCACCAG
>NZ_CAPDXS010000258.1:0-2584 GCF_948601915.1 uncultured Acetatifactor sp.
GCCCGGGGTCTTTCCGTTTACAGAGAATGTCGCAGAGGGCCGCGCTCTGCGACATTTTTATAGCTTAACGTTAGCATATTCAATTGTCTGTGTCAAGTGACGATTATGCTTTGGATTCGTCAACAGAATGGCTGAATTGCGCTGCGGCATCGTCCTGCAGATACCTGGCATCAGGCATTTTTCCGCAAAACCATCGCCTGAAATGTAGCCGTCCCGTCCCCGTTTCTACAGGAAAACTGCATATGCGTTCCCTTCACCTGGCAAAAGCCCGCAAGCTCCAGCGCGCGGACCAGCCCGGCGTAGGCGCCGTCCTCCTCATAGCGCTCCACGCTGACCAGATGCCCCCCTGGCCTTACCAGCGCCGAGAGCTCCTTTGCATACTGGCCATGCAGCCTGACCTGCTCCTCCGGCGATGGCGACGGCATTCCCGCTTCTTCGCAGAGGGCTCTCCACGCGACATTTTCGTGGGCCGTGCGGCAGGAAAACAGGGTGTCGCACTTCCTCAGCCCCAGCGCATCCGGTTTGGAAAACTGCACATTGTCCACCTCCAGCTCTCCTGCCAGCTCTTTTGCCACGGATATTGCGTTTGAAGACAGTTCCAGCCCGGTAACGGCGCTGTCCGGATGCTGCAGTGCGAGAAAACAGGTCAGGATCCCATTCCCGCAGCCCATATCGAAAATCTCCCCTGACCAGAAGGAGCCGTGCTCCGCCAGATATTCCATGGCCCTGCGGAAAAACACGCGGTCGTAGAAAGACGCTGCCAAAAGGCTCGTCTTCAGGCTCTGGTTCCAGTAATCCACAAGCTCCTCCTGGCGGTGGAGATACACCGTATCCCCGGCCCCATAGAGCAGCCTTTCCTCTGACCGGTCGAACAGCTCCGTCAGTCTCTCGATGTGTCTTTCCCCCTCCTCCCGCCCGAAAGCTTCGACCAGCGCCGCGTCCAACTCCTTGATCCGGCGGATGCCTATGCGGGAAAGATATTCCTTTATTTCCAAACCCGGCACACGTAAACCTCCTCATATATGTTTAAAATTTCCCATCGTCCCTTCGATTGTACCACTTATTTGTCCCGGGGGCAATGGAGCCTGGCCTTTCTTCCATGATTCCGTATTCCACGATTCCTGTATCTTTCCCAAAATGCTGGTCAAGACACTTGACTATTTTGTACACTCTATGTAGGATCTGAAAGAGTCCTGACGGAAGGAAAATTTTTAATACGAAAGAGGAGGTGCCCGCAATGGCAAGAGGAGAAAACGTGTTCCAAAGAAAGGACGGGCGGTACGAGGCCCGCTACATCAAGGGGCGGAGGGCAGACGGAAGGCCCCTCTACGGCTTCTGCTACGGCAGGACATACGAGGAGGCAAAGGATAAGGCGGACAGGGCCCGGGAAAGGATCGAACAGACAGAACCGGCTGCACAAAAAGCAAAGCCCGGGCAGAGGCCGGACATGGCCTGCTTCTGCGACAGATGGCTGTCCGCCAACAGCGCCCGCCTGAAGCCCTCCAGCCGCGCAAAGTACCGCACGGACATCGAGAACCACATCAAACCCTTCTTCGGGGATAAGCTCCCCGGGGAAATCCTGCCGGAGGAAATCGACGGCTTCACCCGGTCGCTCCTGACCGGCAAGGGCCTGTCGCCGAAGACAGTCCGCAGCATATTGACCCTCTTCCATTCCATTCTATCCTACACGGGGAAGCGGTCAGGCGGGAAGCTTCCGGACGTGGAGATCACATACCCGAAGAGCTTCCGGAAAAATACGAGGGTGCTGGACGAGAAGGAGGAATCCGCTCTGGTGCAGCTCCTGGCGCAGGAAATGGATGCCTGCAAGTTCGGAGTCTATCTGGCGCTGCGCACGGGCATGCGGATCGGGGAGATCTGCGCCCTGCGCTGGTGCGACATCTCCTTCGAGGCAGCCGCCATCTCCGTCTGCCATACCGCCCTGCGGCTTCCGCGGGGAAATGTCTGCCAGGCAGACCCGGACCGGCCCTCCGCGGCGGCAGGGGATGACGGCGGGGCCCTGGCCCTTTCCAGGACAGAGCTGGTAATAGGGACTCCCAAGAGCGAGAGCTCCCTGCGCCTTATCCCCCTGATGCCGGACATCGCCACTCTGTGTGAGCGGTTCCGCCCGGAGGAGCCAGAGGCATTCCTCCTCACCGGCACGGACAGGTGCATGGATCCCAGAAAGCTCCAGCGGCATCTGAAGAAATATCTGGAGGAATGCGGCATCCCGGAGGCGCATTTCCATACCCTCCGGCACACCTTTGCCACCCGCTGCGTGGAGGCAGGCTTCGATGTGAAGACCCTGAGCGAGATTCTGGGCCATTCCAACATCGGCATCACCATGAATCTCTATGTCCATCCCAATCTCGACTTAAAACGCGAGAACATGAACCGTCTGAAATCCTTATTCCCACTGTAAGCACCATGCGTTGACTAAATGAGTCAGCGGATGGCGGAGTATGGAGAGCTGACTGACCGGCAGTCTGAAACGCAGTCCTTTCCGCAGTCAGCCGGAAGGCGTCCGGGCCATACGCCCAAAGCCTTTTTGGCATCTCCGTTTCTCCATGTCGCAGAGCGCGGCCCT
>NZ_CAPDXS010000259.1:0-2565 GCF_948601915.1 uncultured Acetatifactor sp.
CTGGTGACTGGAGTTCAGACGTGTGCTCTTCCGATCTATGTATGGTCTGTGTCCAGCTCATTGAGTATGAACCTGGGCAGATCCATGATTGCCGGGCCAATGACCCCTTTGGGATCGATCATGGCATAGCTCCCGTCAGTCCTGGACAGGATATTGTCGTGGTGCAGATCGCCGTGGAGGAGCACCCTGTCCGGATATCTCCCGAACATCTCCGCGCAGACTCTCCGCGCCTGAACCGCCAGGTCCGGAAGCTCCTCCGCCACAGGATTCTGCCTGCAATACCCGCAGATCCTCTCCAGCCAGTCCAGATAAGTCCCGCCCTCCTCCGCAGGCAGATGTATCCCGTCAAATACCCCGGAAAATATCCGGATCCGCTTCTCCAGGGACGCTTCCCTGCGCAGCACTGTCCCCGGGATAATGCGCTCCTCCAGAAGAAGCCCGGCACTCTCCTCATAGGCGTATACTTTACAATTATACGCGCCCGACAGCCCTGCCAGCATATGATGTTCGGATTTCAGCTGCCCGATATTCCGGTCGATTTTCAGGATGACAGGGCCGAACTGCCGGGACTGTGCAGAGAAAACCGCCTTTGTGGGATGCCGGTAGATTTCTTCGAAATGGCCCAGCTCCCATTTTTTTGCCGCATAATCTATCCTGCTCTCCATTCCGTTCTCCCCCTCCCCGTCATTCCATCAGCGATTCCAGGTACACCGCGATTCCGTCCTCGTCATTGCTGCCAATCACGATGTCCGCCGCTTCCTTTACCACGTCCAAAGCATTCCCCATGGCGATTCCTCTGCCGCACAGCCGGAGCATCCCCATATCCGCGTAGTCGTCCCCAAAGGCCGTGACTTCCTCCAATCCAATCCCGCAGGCAGCGCATGCTTTCAATATCGCCGCTTCCTTGGTGACTCCCTTTCGGGTGAATTTATACCAGTATCCATCGGAGAACCGTATGCAATCGCAGTCATCCAGCAATTCCGCCAGCCTCCGGGCCTGACTGTCATCGAAAATCTCCACGCACATCTTCAGGGAGCTCTGCCCGAAATCCCTGAAATCCGTATAGATGCTGTCGCCCCAGCTCCTGTCCTGCTCCTTCGGATCGATTCTGTAGTTCCAATAATGGGAATCCACCGTGTCTATGGTTATCTCACAGTCCATGCCGCATATGCTTCTGGCCGCCCCAATCATCTGCCTCGTCCGCTCCGCTGAAAACTCGGCCTTGTATATGTATTCGCCCCCGCGCTTTATCAGGGCCCCGCCGCTGGCAATCAGAATGTCAGGGCGCAGCGCGTCTATGAACGACAGAGCGGTTTTCTCTCCCCTGGACGTGGACACGCCTATCATCATGTCCTTCTCCCTGCATCTGTCCAGGGCCTGCAGCGTCCTCTTCGTTATCCTTTTGTCACTGCGAAGCAGCGTACCGTCCAAGTCGAACAAAAGCAGTCTGCACGTTTCCATTCTATGCGCCTTTCCGTCAGGCCTCCACTCTCTTTTCGCCTGCATCCTCAAAATGTATAGTACATGAAATTACCGTTTTTGCGGAATCCATAATCGGTATACAGCAGCAAGCCCATGTCGGATGCCGTTATCTGCACAGTGCCGCAGCCATAGTCCCTGGCTTCCTTCACTACCTTGTCCAGCAGAATCCTGGCTATTCCCAGCCTCCTGTATTCCACTGCCATGTCGTCCCTCCCGTCCATCATGCTCGTGATTCTGTCCTCATCATGATTGCTAATCTTTGCGATATCCTTTTGTCCGTGCAAAGCAATGACCTCAGCCCTGTTTTTCCTCAATCCACAGGATGGTCTCCCATACCTCCTGGCCATTGTTCTTCTGTTTTGTGCCGGGCGTGCTTCTTCCGCTGCGTATATAGCCAGTCAGAATCTCCCGCAGCGTTACGGCTGTCTCGGGATACTTTGCTATGACATTTTGGGTCTCCCCGATGTCCGTCTCCAGGTCATAAAGCTGAAATTGCGGAGCGTCCTCCGGCTCCTCGCCAGGCTTAGGGTAGGACCAGCCACCGGATCCCGGACACATCTCCAGCTTCCATTTCCCCTTTCGAATGGACAGGGAGCCGTCTATGCTCTGATGCACGATATCCTGGCGCACTTCTGTTCGTTCCTCCGTCCACAGGGGGAGGTTGCTTACACTGTCCTCCCCCTCGTTTTCCTTCAGCGCGACGTCCAGGCAGTCCGCTATGGTCGCCAGGAAATCTGACAGGCATACCACTGCGCCGGATACGCTGCCGCCCCTGATTTTCTCCGGCCACTGTACGATATACGGAATCCTGTGTCCGCCCTCATAGATATCCGCCTTGGCGCCTCTGAAATGGTAGCTGGGGCTATGCCCCTTCGCCTTCAACTCCTGGAAATCCACAAAAGGACTGCAACCGTTATCCGAGGCGTATGCCAGGATGGTGTTCTCCAGTAGCCCTGTCTCTTCCAGTTTTCTGCTGATCCTCCCTACCACGTCGTCACAGTGTAGGACAAAGTCCCCATATTCGTTCGTCCCGGATTTTCCCAGGAACCGCCCGGCCGGCAGGATAGGCGCATGAGGGGCCGG
>NZ_CAPDXS010000260.1:0-2512 GCF_948601915.1 uncultured Acetatifactor sp.
AGATGCTGCCCATTTTTGTTTCATGGAAATTCATTCGTCTTGCCTCTCTTTCATGATATTTTCTGTTCGCCCCACTTGATGCGGAGCACGCCGTTCTCATCTTTCTCCTGCTTCATCAGGAGGGAGATCAGGTCAAAGTCCACATCGAACTTTTCATAAATCTCATCTAAATCTACATCCTGTCCTTTCATGAACAGGTTCAGCTTCTCCTTTGCCAACACCATCTGCATCAGGTTGGATTCGATGCTGCCCGCATAGGTGAGGAAATAGATGTCCTTGTGCCGGGTGGAGGTGTAGCGGATGAAGCGGAAGTAGAACTGGCTCATGCCAGAGTTGTTGTAGTGGAGCTCCGGGATGATGACCTTGTCCACGTACTCGAAGTTGACGCTGGAGGGGAGGCTCTGTTGGGTGCAGAGGAGGATCCCGTTGCCGCTGTCCTTCAGCTTCTGGCGCAGGGCGCGCCTTTGGGCAAAGCTGGTGCCCTCCCCGGTGACGGTGAACAGGGGGCGTTCCGGCAGGTACTTCCGGAAAGCTTTTGCATAGGATTCCAGTACCACCTTGTGGCGCACGCCGATAGCGATAATCTCGTCTGGCCCCTCCGCCGCCATCTCCACTGCCGTCATGACCTTGACGGGGGTGTCCCCGGTATACTCCTGCACGGTGTCCGGTGCCGCGCCGATCCGTAGAAGCAGAACAATCTGCTGGATCAGGCGCATCATGGCGTCCTTTCTGGAGTTGCTGGTGGAGGCGAAATAGTTCTCCCGCATCTTGTAGAACTCGTTGATGGCCTGCCTGTACACCGCCTTTTCTTCAGGGGGGAACTGGAGCAGCACCTGGTGAATCCGCTTGATGTCCTTGCAGGCCACTTCCTCAAATGTCCTGGTGATGACGGTCTTGCCCAGGAGGCGGTTCAGCACTTCCGCATTGTAGATGTCCTGGGTGCGCTTCTCCATGCCGAAGACGGTGACCTTTTCCGGCAGGTGGGAGGCGGCGAACAGGGAGTAGCCTTTCTTGTAGGCGGGGATGGGCTGGCCGTAGAATGGGTTCACATCCCTGTCCGGCTCACTGTCGCTATCGCCGTCCCTGTTCCTGCTGTTGCGGTAGATGTAGCGGTTCCAGGAGACCATGTTGACGGAGTTGTTGTAGAGCAGCTCCAGCTGCGGGGCGAACTCCGAGATGTTGTTCCGGGTGCTGGTGCCCGTGGTGAGCAGCTTCATCCGGCAGCGGCGGAAGCAGGAGAGCACTGCCTGGCTCCTTGCACTGTTTGGGTTGGAGATTTCATCGCTCTCGTCCAGGATCAGCTGGATGTTCCATCCGATGCGTTTCAAATATTTGCGCAGCAGCTTTTTATTTGCGCTGACCATGTTCAGGGTGAACAGGACAAAATACCCTGGCTGGATGCGTTTCAGGTCTCCTGGCTTCTGGACGAAGAGATAGGGCAGCCTGTAGTTTTTCAGTACCACGTTCCAGTTGTTGCGGATGGAGATGGCGGAGGAGACCACCCAGGTGCTGTGTATGTTCTGGCGCTCCATGCGGTAAAGTCCCGCCGCAATGCCTGCCAGGGTCTTGCCGCTGCCCTGTTCCCACTGCAGGAGGGCGTACCTTTTCTGGAGGATTAGGTTGATGTCGTGGAGCTGTATCCCATTGAGGCGGATCTCTTCCACCAGGGAGGTGTCCCAGAGGGTGAACCCGGAGAGCCATGCCCCGATTCCCGCATCTTCCGCCATCTCCGCAAAGGGGCGGCTCTGGCAGTCGTATTCCCTGCGTTTCCTCCGGAGCAGTCGTTCATATCCCGGGAAGTCTTCCGGCCTGTTGTCCAGCACTGCCTGGGAGATGGGGACGGGCAGGTGGCTGCCGCCTTTCAGTATCTTTTTGGCAGCGGCACCGTAAGCTTTGTATGCGAATTCACTGTCCCGCTTCACCAGGAAGAGTCCCTCCTTTTTTGGTGCGGGAATCTGTTTCCGCAGGGCCTTGCGCAGGTAGGTGAGCACCTTCTTCTCTGTAAGCTGTACCCGGTACCATTCCTCGAATTCCATGCCGTCGGGCTTGCGCTGGGTATAGAAGCGGTGGAGGTATTCGCAGCATTTGGCGTACAGCGGCCTGGTGGCAGGGTGGGCTTTGATCTGGTAGAGCAGCTTCTGGGACTGGTAGCAGAAATCCCCTTCGGCAGGACGGGACTTTGCAAGTTCCAACAGTATTTTTGCCTGGTTGTCCTCCAGTGCCGATCTGGCATAGGCCAGCATCTCGCGATGGATGCGGGCGGATTCCGTGGGGATGTCAAAGTCTTTTGGCAGGATGCCGTCTGCCTCTGTGCGGTAAGGCTTTGATGCCCATCCGGGAGCGCTGCTTTTCCGCTGCCAGAACTGCAGCTTCGTAGGGAAGCGGCTGACGCCCAGGGAGGAAAAGGCATCCTCTGGGAGCAGGAACTGTCCCAGAAAGCTGTAATCAGATTCCATTTCCTGTATCTGGCCCTTGTCGGTAAAGGAGTCCCCCAGGAAGGAGCGGGGGACGA
>NZ_CAPDXS010000261.1:0-2498 GCF_948601915.1 uncultured Acetatifactor sp.
TTCTCAGTAAATTTCTTTAAATTCTTCGAATAGAAGAATGGATGCACGCTGGTCACGATGTTGCAGTCGTCATATGGATTATGTATGAATATCATGTCCGGCCTGCGCTTCTCGAAATCGTAATCCTCATACCATACCACCGGGACATCCTTGGGATACTCCCCGCCTTCATAGTGCAGCTCCCGGAAGCTCCCGTCCGGGTTCTTGTCATAATAGGGAATCGGGATTACATAGGCATCGCATCCCGGATCCTCATCCGCCGCCTTCCAAACGCTCTCCAGGGAATCCCACATAGACGCCTTATAAGGCAGGAACACCACTTCCCGCCGCACCTCCACATCATGCGCGATGCTGTTGGCGATGCGGATATGCCCCTGCCGCAATGTCTTGTACGCCTTGTCGGCCCTGACGGGATTCCCGCCCTCCAGCTCTGCCGCCAGGCCCTGGTGGATTCCATAGACCAGCTCGCAGTATCCCTCCAGGAAAGGGATCGTGGCAGCCCCCTCCCCCTCCGCGCTCTCAATCAGATTGCCCAGGGCGATGGCTCCGTCCTGGCAGTCCGCCAGCAGGGACATCGCAGCCGGGATATTCTTTTTTTCTATGGCGCTCCGGATCTCCTCGTGGGCCTGTCCCAACAGCTCCACGAACTCCTCAGCCTGCTTCTTCTGGGCTATCCTCATCTCTGTTCCCTGTCCTGTCTGCCTCTCCTATGGGAGACTTTTATAAATAAGGCACATTGGACATCTGATCCGTCTCCGGAAAAGATGCTGCGGCACAGCCGCTTCGCTCCCGGTACGTCATGCGGCCGGCACCGCCTCCCGCATGTTCCCAAGGTCTTGGCATACCCAATGCGCAGCCGCCACAGGGGCAGTCCCCTGCCCGGGTGGCCCGGCTGCCTTCTAATGCCGTGCTGTTTTTTCTATGGCAGGCTTGCCCTGGCGGGCTTTACGTCCGGTGCCGCTCAAGGCAATGCACCCGCGCCTGCTCTATCATGAACCTGCCATCCGGTCCGCATATGGGAGGGCATGGCCCGGAGCCCACGCCCCAGGGTCAGGCCTCCCCGGTGAAATCCCGGTCCATCGCCAGGATTTATCCGGATTGCCGTTCTTATGATCTTGGATCCCTTTCTTACCTGTTGACCGTCTTCCCGTCCTGTCCGCGCTTCAGCACGTTCCGGGCGGTATTGGCCTTCTCATCCATGGCCTGCCCGCAGCTTGCACAGACGAACATCCCGTCCTTCTTCTCCCCTGTCCCTCCGCAGACGCTGCATTCCCTGCCGACGTCCTTCCCCAGGACGTCCACCAGCTCCACGCCCTGCTCCCTGCATTTCAGGGCCAGGCGGCTGCGGATGTAGCCCCTCTGCCAGAGCGCCACGCCCTGGTTGATTTTCCGGTTTATCCCTCCCGCCTGGGGCGGCGGCAGCTTCACCAGGTAGACCCTGCCGGGCTTCTCCGTCCGGAGGAATCGGTTCAGCTCCTGGTTGATGTAGCCGTGTATCCGCTCCTGGCGGCGGCGCTTCTGCTCGCTGTACTTCTTCCTGCCCGGGTTTGCGGTTCGGCTGCGGTTATAGCTGGCAGTCCGCTCCCTCACCCACTGGGCGTACTCCGTCTGCAGCTCTCCCAGGCCTTCCCCGTAGCGATGTCCCTGATCCGTGGTCAGCATGGTGAAGATCCCCATGGCCAGTCCCACCTTGTTGGCATAATCCCCATGGCTGCGGACGGATACCTGGACTGGTACGCTGATTTCGACCCTGCCGTCTTCCGGACTGAGCCTGATATAAATCTGGCTCTCATAACGGTTGTTGTCCGTCAGTGGGATGAAGACCCTCTTCCGGTTCTGCTTCGTGGAGATATGGATTCCATGGTCCCCATAGCGGTAGGCCCGTTCGGTTGCGGAGAACCCCTCCGCCGCCTCTGTGTGCAGCCTCCCTACATGGTGCTTCCTGACCTGTCTGCGCAGGTAGCAGTGCATTTTCTGCGGATCCACCTGGGCTGCCAGCATATCATGCCTTTTCTGCATCTCCCGGGGCAGCTGGATTTCCCTGCCGTTCAGCACGGCCTCGAAGGCGTTTGGCACCTTCAGCAGGAAGCGGAGGTAATGCTTCTCCTCCTCCGTCAGGTTCCCGTTCTGCCCCAGCAGCTTCTGGACCTTTGTCTTTGTGCGGGTCCACTGGGCCTTGATGTCTCCCAGCGCGCTGAAGATGGCCAGATAGAAATACACGGACGGCAGGCCCAGCTCCGCCCGCAGGCCGCTCTTCGTCATCTCGTTTTGGACTGTGTATCCCGGGTAGATCTTCGACAGGCCGCCCCTTCCGCCGTAGCGTCCATATACATGGTTCTTCACATGGCGGTAGTCCTCGGCCACTTCCCGGAGCATCTCCATGTCCTCCGGCGCGAGCGCTCCCCTGCTGTACTGCCGCACTGTCTTGCACACCGTATCCGGTTGCATGTCCCCGCCCCCTTTCCATCAGGAGGAAAGCAGACACGGGATTTTCAAAA
>NZ_CAPDXS010000262.1:0-2490 GCF_948601915.1 uncultured Acetatifactor sp.
TCTGAGAACGCGCCGCGGAATGGGAGCGTGCCGCGGAGGGAGAACGCGCCGCGGAAGGAGGACGTACCACGTCGGAGGTGCGCCCGGCGGAATGGAAGGAGGGCGCTCCGGCGGATTACAGGGCACTGGCGCGGCGGCTGAATCAGCGCATCTATGAGACGTTCTGGGACGAGGAGGCAAAACTTTGCCATAATCTGGCGACAGGAGGCGGGGCCAGCCAGCTGGGGAATGCCCTGGCCATCCTCTGCGGCGCTGTGGAAGGAGAGGAGGCCCTGGGCCTGTGCGAGCGGCTGCGGACGGATAAGACCCTGACGGAGGTGTCCCTGTCCATGCTCTGCTTTAAGTATGACGCCTGGCTGAAGGTGGACAGAGAGCGGTATGCGCCCGTGATTCTGGAGGATATCCGGCGCATTTATGCCCCCATGGCGGAGTACGGCGGCACCACGGTCTGGGAGACGGAAGCAGGAGCCAGCGACTTCGACAATGCGGGAAGCCTCTGCCATGGCTGGAGCGCCATGCCGGTCTATTACTACCATATCCTGCTTGGGCGGGCCGACGGTTCGGGGCAATCCGACAAGGCGACAGAATAAGGATTGCCCTGCAGAAAAGGCAGTGCTGCGGCAGCGTGGACTTTAGCCCCGCTTATAGTGCGGAATTCCCTATTGAAAAGCTCTTCCCGTATATTTATACTGAAACCGGATAGAGGGTTCACGGAGCGCTTCCCGGATTCCGGCGGGGGCCGCGTCTGTTTTTGAAGAAAGGAAAATGAGCGATGGCAGAGATGGACTACAGAAGGGAAATAAACGAGGCGACATATGCGGGACAGGAGGCGCTGCGCTGTCTGGAGCAGGCCAAGGACTGTCTGAGCAGTGCAGGGAACTGGGGCATCGTGGACATGCTGGGCGGAGGGATGATTACTACCTTCATCAAGCGCTCCAAAATGAGGGACGCGGACGCGCTGGTGCAGCAGGCCCGCGCCGCCCTGAAGCGGTTCCAGAGGGAGCTGATGGACGTGGACAATATACCGGAGTTCCATATCCAGACAGGGGATTTCCTGACCTTCGCGGATTATTTCTTCGACGGGTTCGTGGCGGATATGCTGGTGCAGTCCAAGATAAACGATGCCAGGCGGCAGGTGGAGGATGCCATAGAGAAGGTGAATTACATCTTAGGGCAGCTGCGGCGGCTGTAGCGGCAAAGCGGCCCGGACGGCAGGAGGAATAAAAAAGGCCCCTCAAAAGCGCAAGGGATGCTTGGGGGGTTTTTTGCTTGGAGCAAATGGTCATGGCCTGGGGCTGCCGCGAAAAGGCTTACAGCCGCAGCTCCTCAAAGTCGATCCACAGGTCGTCATAGAGATTGGCCTTTATCTTGTCCCGGAAGGTGTATGAGGTGACTTCAAACTTGGCTTCTTCCAGATGGTACGCATAGACGGTCTTTTTTGAGGGGTCAACAATCCAATATTCCTTCACCCCGGCATCCAGATAGAGTTTCAGCTTGCGCACATAGTCGTGGCTGGCCGTGCCGGGGGATATGATTTCCACGATCCAGTCAGGCGCGCCGGTACAGCCCCTGTCGGTCAGCTTGCCCGGGTCGCAGATTACGCTTATGTCCGGCTCTACTATCGTGCCGTAGTCGCTTTCGAACAGCTTAACCGCAAAAGGGGCCGGATAGACTCTGCAGCTTCCGTTTTTTGAATCGATATAATATGCAATTTTTTTGAATACAAAGCTGAGGATTTCCTGATGAATGCGGCTGGGCGCGGCCATATAATAGAACTGCCCATCAATCAGCTCTGCCCGGACATCCTCCGGCATGTTATAGTAATCCTCTTCCGTAAAGGTCTGTAACTGTGCTAACGCCATCTTTTCCGCTCCTTTCATAGTATTGCTGCGCACGCTTCGGCGCACATGGAATCAGAAGCTGACACAATGCGCTTTCGTGTCAACATTATAGCATGGCAGAGTGGAAATGAAAATATATTTTCCCGGTAAACTTTTTCGCAAGTATGCCGAAATAAAGAACATAAGGACAGGTAGCATGCTATGGACAGCAGACAGAGGTGGAGACACTGGTTTGCTGTCCTTTTTGGTTTCGTTGTCTGCATTGCGGCATCCGGAGGGCACAGGGAAGGGCCCGCAACGATTCGTGACATTACAGGCCGCAGTTTGTTACATTATCCAAAGGAGGCATGACCGTCCTGTCGAAATAAAAAAAGAACGCGACCAAGTGGGCCGGAGCAGGAATCCGGAGGCCGCGTGATACTATGAGGTGGGGCATGAGGGTCGCGATATGTGATGATGACAGGGAGAGCTGTGCCAGGCTGCGCAGCCTGATAAAGAAGCAGGAACCGGACTGCGAGGTGGCGTGCTTCGATACGGGGAAGCGTTTTCTGGAGGCTAAGGGGCATTTTGATATATTGCTTCTGGATATCCAGATGGAGGAGATGAGCGGGATAGAGGTGGCCAGGATCCTGCGCATCAACCAGGAGAA
>NZ_CAPDXS010000263.1:0-2459 GCF_948601915.1 uncultured Acetatifactor sp.
CCATGGTCAACGTGGCCAATGGTACCAATGTTACAATGGGGCTTAGTTCTTTCAAATTTAGCTTTTGCCATTATTAAAGTCCTCCTTCAATTAATGAAACTTTTTCTTTTCCTACTCGCCGAAGCGCATTCCGCACACTCGGCGCTCTTCTCTCGGCTATCTCTGATTATATCTCTTGGATAATAGGAAAATGAACCTGTTTCCTATTATAGTAAATAACCAGAGGTTTTTCAAGCTATTTTTAAAGATTACTGGCATATTTTACAAAAATATTTTTCAGGGTCATTTCCCCTTCGCAGCCAGAACCTTCTCCTGTACGTTCTTGGGCACCTGCTCGTATTTCTCGAAGAACATGGAGTAGTTTCCGCGGCCCTGAGTCCTGGAACGCAGGTCTGTGGCGTAACCGAACATCTCGGCCAGGGGCACGTAAGCCTTTACTATCTTGCCTCCGCCGATGTCATCCATTCCCTCTACACGTCCACGGCGGGAGTTCAAATCGCCGATGACATCGCCCATATACTCTTCCGGCATGGTGACTTCCACCTTCATGATGGGCTCAAGCAGCACGGGGCTTGCCTTCTGCATGGCCTCCTTGAACGCCATGGATCCGGCGATGTGGAACGCCATCTCGGAGGAGTCCACCTCATGGTAGGAGCCGTCATACACATTGGCGTGTACGCCCAGCACAGGGAATCCGCCGAGGATACCGGCCTGAGCCGCCTCCTGGATGCCTTCGCCTACCGCCGGGATATACTCCTTGGGAATGGAGCCGCCCACCACGGTGCTCTCGAACAGCAGCGTCGGGGGATCGTTGATCAGGATATTGGCCTTGGGGTCGAATTCGAACTTCACGCAGTTCGCCTCCATGGGCTCGAACTTCACCTTACAATGACCGTACTGACCGCGGCCGCCGGACTGCTTCGCATACTTGGAATCCACTTCCACAGCCTTGGTGAACGCCTCCTTGTAGGCAACCTGAGGAGCGCCTACATTGGCCTCTACCTTGAACTCACGCAGCAATCTGTCCACTATGATATCCAGATGGAGCTCTCCCATACCTGCGATGATGGTCTGTCCTGTCTCCGCATTGGTGTGGGCGCGGAACGTGGGATCTTCCTCCGCCAGCTTTGCCAGCGCCTCGCCCATCTTGCCCTGGCCGGCCTTGGTCTTGGGCTCGATAGCCAGCTCTATGACAGGCTCCGGGAACTCCATGGACTCCAGGATGACCGGATGCTGCTCGTCGCAGAGCGTGTCGCCGGTGGTGGTAAGCTTGAAGCCCACCGCTGCGGCAATGTCTCCCGAGTAGACCTTATCCAGCTCCGCGCGCTTGTTGGCATGCATCTGCAGGATACGTCCCACACGCTCTTTTTTATCTTTGGTGGCATTCAATACGTAAGACCCGGAATTCATGGTACCGGAATATACGCGGAAGAATGCAAGCTTTCCTACGAAAGGATCTGTCATGATTTTGAATGCAAGCGCGGAGAAAGGCTCCTCATCGGAAGAATGCCTCTCCACCTCGTTGCCCTCCAGGTCAACGCCCTTGATGGCAGGAATGTCGGTAGGAGCAGGCATATACTCCAGGACAGCATCCAGGAGCTTCTGGACGCCCTTGTTGCGGTAAGCAGATCCGCAGCATACCGGAATCGCGGTACACTCGCAGGTAGCCTTGCGCAGCGCCTTCTTCATCTCCTCTACGGACGGCTCCTCGCCCTCCAGATACATCATGGTCAAATCGTCGTCCAGCTCACAGATCTTCTCAATCATCTCTGAGCGGTACAGCTCGGCCTCTTCCTGCATGTCTCCAAGGTCGTCCGTCACCGTGATGTCGTCTCCCTTGTCGTCATTGTAGATATAGGCCTTCATCTCGAACAGGTCGATGATTCCCTTGAATTCATCCTCCTTGCCGATGGGCAGTTGAATCATGATGGCATTCTTGCCAAGCCTGGTCTTAATCTGCTCCACAGCGCCGTAGAAGTTCGCGCCCAGGATGTCCATCTTATTGATGAACGCCATACGGGGTACATTGTAAGTGTCAGCCTGCCGCCATACGTTTTCGGACTGGGGCTCAACGCCGCCCTTCGCGCAGAAAACGCCGACTGCGCCGTCCAGCACGCGCAGGGAACGCTCCACCTCCACGGTGAAGTCAACGTGGCCAGGCGTATCAATGATATTGATACGGTGCTCCAGGGCACCAGGCATGGGTTTGGTCTCCTTCTCCAATGTCCAATGGCAGGTCGTAGCCGCTGAAGTGATAGTGATGCCTCGCTCCTGCTCCTGCTCCATCCAGTCCATGGTGGCAGTGCCTTCATGAGTATCCCCTATCTTGTAGTTCACGCCAGTGTAATACAGGATACGCTCTGTCAATGTGGTCTTACCAGCATCGATATGGGCCATGATCCCGATATTCCTGGTTCTCTCTAACGGATATTCTCTTCCAGCCAAGATTTTTTCCTCCT
>NZ_CAPDXS010000264.1:0-2438 GCF_948601915.1 uncultured Acetatifactor sp.
TTTTTGGTGAGGAAAAATTTCATGTGGTACTACTTTTTCTCTCATCTAGGGTTAACTTATACTGCTTAACGATTTCACTTACCGTGAAACCGGACTGCATAACGCTGGCTGGTTCATTCGCATGATTACATTAGGCAGCATTCAGCGTTATGCAGTATAATGATTTTGAAATTAACGAAATGACATCGCCCACTCGTCTTTCCGTTTTATTCTGGCGGAAAAACCGTCCGCCCTGCTGCTGCGGCTGTCGGCAGGTTTTGCGGCGGCTCTGCCCCTGCGCCTCCTATCCGCAGATAGGGCTCCACGAACAGGACGTATATGTCTGCCACCGCCGTATTGACCTCCCTCATGGCGGATGCCAGGCGCTCCTCACATATGTACCTCTCCAGAAGCGTCCGCAGATTCGGGGAGGGCGAGCCGGCGGCCAGCCTTCGCAGCGTCTCAGGGCTGTAGTCCCGCTCGGAGAGGAAGATCTGGCTGCGCAGGCTTCCGGGAGCCGCATTCCTGTCGCAGGGATTGGGCAGGTCTTCCGGGTACTCGCAGGCCAGGGTGAAATAATACCCTTTGGGATCCAGGTATCGTTTGTCCTGCTCCACCAGCTCCCATCCCTCCAGATCGGAGCCGTATTGGCAGAGGGCTTCCCGAAAACGCCGGACTCTGTCCGTCTCTTCCCCGGGGAGGGTTCTCCCTGCTTCCTCCTGCTCCAGATAGCAGGACAGGGCGCCTATGCAGCGGAGGATGTGATCCAGATGGTCGAACTCCTGCCAGGCGGCCATGTAGCGTCTGAGGATGTCTGCCAGCGTTTCCCCAAGGGGGCTGGCGGCGCCATAGTCCGCCAGGAGCATGTCCCGCCAGACCTGGAAGCCCTGCGCCAGACCTGGACTCCCGTCTGTCCAGAGCCCCACCCCTGCCAGGGCATCCAGGTACTGCCCCAGGGTCATCCGCGTGCAGTAGTAGAAGCCCTTTGGCTTCAGTCTGCCTTTCGTGTGATCCAGCAGCATCAGCCCCAGCAGGATCAGGGCGTTGTTCACCCTGACGCCCCAGACCGGCTTATAGGGGTTTGGGCTCTCCGGTGAGGGCTGCCCCTGCGAAGGTAGCCCCTGCGGGGACAAGCCCAGTGGGGGCTTCCCAAGGAGGGGCTGCTCCAATCGGGGCAACTCCAGTGGGTGCTGCTCCAGTCGAGGCACTCCCAATGGGAGCCGCTCCAGTCGGGGCTGCTTCAATGGGGGCTGCTCCAATGGGGACTGCTCCAGTCGGGGCTGCTCTAGTCGGGGCTGCTCCAGTCGGGGCAACTCCAATGGAGGCTGCTCCAGTCGGGGCACTCCCAATGGAGACAACCCCAATAGGGGCAGCCGGAAAGGGGCGTTGTCCTGCTCGGCCGCAAGCCGGAAGCTGTGGCTGAAGCCGTGGTAGCTGTCCATGTCCACGGCCGGATGCTCCCAGAACTCTCCGGTCAGCCCGTACATGGCATCCACATCGGGCTTTCCGAAGAAGAGCTGCCACGGGGGAAGCCCGGAGAACCGCTCCACCAGTCTGGCGGCGGTCTCAGGCGAAGCCGCCTGAGACCTGGCCGAACGCTCCAGGCGCTCCTCCAGCGTCAGGAGCATCCTTTCCCCGCCCCTCATGGCTCTCCTCTTCCGGGGTCTGTCTTGGCTCCTGCCCTCCTCCGCCGCCCCATGGATTCTATCAGGCCGCGGTAGGCATCGTCCTGATCCAGCTCATACTTCTGCACCCTGCGGGGCTCGCTGCCCCTCTCGAAGAGGAACATGGTGTCCAGGGGCAGGTTCAGAACCGTGGAGACCTGGCAGTTGAACTTCTCGGCGAAGTACCGGGCTGTCTGGGTGTCCGTCCCGCCCAGGTACAGGCAGTGGTCGCAGTTGTTGATGATGGTCTGAGCCTTGGCGTGGCCGTAGAGACCCTCCAGCTGGGACAGGCTCTGGATGACTATGCTGACATAGATCTCCCGGGAGCGGATTACCGATATGATATTGTCGAAATTCGGAATCACGGTGTTGGTGCTGAAGTCGTCCAGGATGAAGCGTACCGGAATGGGGAGACGGCTGTCCAGCTGCCTGTCGGCGGCGGTGATGAGGTACTGCAGCGCCTGGGTGTAGAAGAGGTTTATCAGGGCGTCCTGGCTGCGGTCGGAGTCGCTGACGGACAGGAACAGCACCGTCTTATCCTTCAGGAAGGCGTCCATGTCCACCTGCTGCTTCATGCAGAACATCCGCTTCACGCCGGAATAGGTGACCACATCCAGGTGCTGCGCCAGGACTCCCTTGATGCTGGCGTCCATCCTATCCGCCACTGCGTTCTGCCGAATCATCCCAATCTTGCGCGCGAAGGCGCTGTCGGGATGGGTGGTGCATTCCTCCTCTATCATGTTTTCCAGCGCGGGTGTCCCCATCTTTGAAAGGAAAGTGTACACTTCGTACAGG
>NZ_CAPDXS010000265.1:0-2327 GCF_948601915.1 uncultured Acetatifactor sp.
CAGGCCGGAATCTGTGCGAACGGTTGGGAGAAGACGAGGATAGTGATGTGGAAATCATTCTGAACGGCATGGAGAGGATTAACAGACTGGTATCCCTGAAAATGTATGAATATGGCAGGCACGAGGCAGTAGCTGCTATCTGATATGTGGCTGTACAGGGCCGGGGAAGGTTTGTCAAGTGCCTTCCCCGGTCTTGTACTGTCTGCACTATAGGGGCGAAAGACATATTATTTTTGATGATTACCATCAACATCGCTTTTTTGCAGTTTCCATTTCCATTATTTAGTGAGAAAATAAATAATTGTCCAATATATTTCAAAAACATGTGACCGTTTTCTTCCGGCAATTGTTTTATAGGTGAAAGGAGGTCAGGCAATGAAACAAGCAATATCCACCCAACAGCTGGAGGATGCCTATGATGCTTATGGCACGGCAGTATACCGTCTGGCAATGGCTTTCCTGGGGCAGTGCGCCGATGCGGAGGATGTGACCCAGGAGACCTTTTGCCGATTGCTGTACCGCGCTCCCATTTTCACGGATGAGAACCATCAGAAGCGCTGGCTTCTCCGGGTTGCAGCCAATCTGTGCCGGAACCAACTGAGGGGCTTCTGGCGGAAACGGGTGACGCAGTTAGAGGACACCATTCCTGCCATTGTCCCAGAGGAACTGGAGGCCCTGAATGCTGTCATGGCCCTGCCGGAACAGTACAAGCTGCCTATCCATCTCTACTACTATGAAGGATACTCGGTGACGGAAATCGCCGAAATTTTAAAGATGGGGAAATCGGCGGTGAAGATGCGGCTGAAACGGGGCCGTGAATTGTTGAAAATGGAATTGGAGGGATCAAATTGAATATCAACGACTATCGAAAAGCGATGGATCATATCAGTCCAAGTAATGAATTGAAAGAGCGTATTATGCACAAAAAAACAACTCATAGGCGGTATGCCCCAGTTCACCGTGTTCTCGCCAGCATACTGACAGCAGTTTTAATGCTGACCTATGTGACCACTGTTGCCCTGGCTGCCAGCCCGGAACTGCGAAGGGCGGTGCTGTCTTTCTTCCGCATAGAAGAGCGGGAACAGGTGCCCGGTCAGCCCGATATCAATCCATCCGACATCAATCAGCCCGATGTTGATCAGCCTTATGACAATCAGCCTGACATCATCCAGACTGAAATCGGCAGTCTGGTCAAGGCCCAGTACATCAAAATGGACCAACGTTACGGTCTTTCTGGTGGCCTGCTCAATAATCTGACTTGGAGCGATGACGGCAGGACTCTTTTGGAGGCCGAGTTCTGGGAGATCAAGGACAACAATCTGGTTCCCGTCCAGGTGGACATGCGGACCAGCCAAATTGACATAACATTCCAGGACATCAATTATCAGGGCAACCTGTACTGGTTCATCCGGAATGGGGAGCTGCATCTCTTTCAAGGCAGTCCCTACGGTGTTGATACACGCCCTGAGGATGAGTGGTCTGTAGAGGCCATTCCAGGGCGCACTGATGTATTGCTGCTCAAGCTGGCACAGGGCCAGCAGATGGATTACACCGAGTACCCTATGCTTTTCTATCTGGATACCGGCGAGACAGAGGACTTCTTGGCCGGCACAGGTGCCGGGCAGCTGGAATACGCTTATGATTATTCGTGGTCGGAGAGTATGCGCAGGGCATTGATTTTATGTAGTGCCGGCATGGGTGGGCTGCAGGAATGGCTTTGCGATCTGGATGCCAGGACTCTCATCCGTTTGGATGAGCTGACTGGGATGGGCGAGGAAGTCAGTGCCGGTTTCGCAGACAATGATACGCTGATCCTCACCACCCACACCACATCGGAAGAGGACGAAACATGGCAGACCATCACTTGTTATGCTTACGACATCCCCACCGGGCAGAAGACGAAAACCCTGGATAAGGCACACTACTATCGATGGTGGGATGAACCCTATGGTGTCCAGCTGTTCGGTAGCCGCTGTGTTCTGATAGGCGAGGACGGACAGGTTCGGTTGGTCGATCTGAAAACAGGGATGCAGACTGTCGTAGAGGGATTTACCTGGCAGACAGGGGACGAATTCATGCCCAGCCCCTCCGGCAATAAGCTGCTGTATTATTCCTCTGACTCCAAAGCGGAGGGCCTGGGTATCTCCCAGCTGGGCGTGGTGGATCTGGAAAAGGGCACTTTCATTGCCTTTGACAGGGAAGGTTACGGGAACCTCTACGAGGAGGGCATCGGCTGGAGCAATGACAGCACAGTGAGCATTAACGCCCGCTCTTCCGATGGCGAAACCAGGTATCTCATTTTGTATACGTTCTGACAGCGAGAGGCT
>NZ_CAPDXS010000266.1:0-2321 GCF_948601915.1 uncultured Acetatifactor sp.
AATCCTCCAGGCTTTCCTCCACAGTTGCGGCCTCCGACACCTCCAGACCATACTGCACAAAGGCAGAAACGATCTTTGCCACGGGGACCTTGGGAGAATCCAGCCGCAGATGTTGGCCGTCCTGTATGGTAAACTGATTTTCGTGGAAAGCACTGTTCAGGACCTCCGCCGCCCGCCCCGTGTCGGAGACTGTGAAGCGGATATACCGGTCGCTCTTGGCTTCCAGGTCCACAAGGCTCTCCTCCTCCAGCAGCACACCGTGGTCGATGATGCCGATGTCGTCCGCCAGCAGCGCCACCTCGGAGAGAATGTGGCTAGAGATCAGGATGGTCTTGCCCCGCTCATCGCACAGCGCCCGGATGAAGGAGCGCACCTCCGCGATGCCGATGGGGTCCAGGCCGTTGATGGGCTCGTCCAAAATCAGCAGCTCCGGGTCGTGCATCACCGCCAGGGCGATGGCCAGCCGCTGCTTCATACCCAGGGAGTATTGGGAAAAGAGCTTTTTATCCCGGTAGGGCAGGCCCACCAGCTCCAGGGCGCTTTTGATTGCGTCTTGGTTTTTCAGTCCCCGCAGGGCAGCGAAAATGCGCAGGTTCTCCGTTCCCGTCAGGTTGGGATAAAAGCCGGGGGATTCAATCAGGCTGCCGATGCGGGGCAGCAGCTTCTTCTCGTTACCAAGCAGGGACTTCCCCCAGATCGTCACTTCCCCTGACGTGGGCTGGGTCAGGCCCAGCAGCATCTTCATGGTGGTGGTTTTTCCGGCTCCGTTTCGGCCCAGCAGACCGTAGATGCGGCCTCTTTGAACATGGATGTTCAGCTCCGACACGCTCTTTTGCGTTCCGTACTGTTTTGTCAGCTGTTTTGTTTCGATGACGATTTCGCTCATAGCGTTTACCTCCTTTGCGGGGTCAGTATACAACACCTTCCTTGAGCGATCCTTGAGGGAACCTTGAGATAACCTTGAGATTGCGCCGGCGGCATATACAATTTTTAGTTTCTGCGCTATAATGAGTGCGGACAGGAGGGGCTTATATGCTGGACAGAGAAATCCTCGTTGTGGACGATGAAAAAGATTTGCGGACAATGATCCGCTCCATTTTTGAGAGCGCCGGATATACACAGATTACAACAGCGGCCTCCGGGCAAGAGGCGCTGACGGTGATGGCGAAAAAAATACCCGGCATCATCATTCTGGATGTGATGATGCCGGATATGGACGGGTTTGAACTGCTCCAGGAAATTCGGGCTGTCAGCAAAGTTCCCGTTCTTATGCTCACCGCGAAGGGAGAAGCCGAGGACCGCTTTGCCGGGTTCGAGCTGGGGGCGGACGATTATCTGGTCAAGCCTTTTCTCCCGAAGGAATTGCTGCTGCGGGTCCAGGCGATTTTGAAACGG
This sequence comes from uncultured Acetatifactor sp., assembly GCF_948601915.1. Classification (NCBI taxonomy): domain Bacteria; kingdom Bacillati; phylum Bacillota; class Clostridia; order Lachnospirales; family Lachnospiraceae; genus Acetatifactor; species uncultured Acetatifactor sp. The sequence goes on from NZ_CAPDXS010000266.1 coordinate 1,396, forward strand.
GCCTATCCTGAAAAAGAGCGGGTTGTTACGCTGAACGCTGCCGCGGTGGATTTGGACCGGGCGGAGGTTATCCGAGATGGACAGCGGACGCCGCTGACCGCGAAGGAGTACAGCATTTTTGAAAAGCTGGCGGAGAATGCGGGCCGGATCGTCACTATCGGCGTTCTCTGTCAGACGCTGTGCGGGGACATCTGGCAGGGGTATGAGACAACGCTGATGACCCATATCCGGCATCTGCGGGAGAAGATCGAGGAAAATCCGTCAAAGCCCGTATCGCTCCTGACGGTGAAGGGCCTGGGGTATAAGCTGGTGGTAAAGGAGCCGGAGAAATGAAACCTGTGGAACGCTTCTTTCGGAAATACTTTTTATCTATGGTGGGCATCATCGTGCTGTTCCTGCTACTCAATGTTGTCCTGTTTTTCTCTGTGCTGATCTGGGCCTGGCAGACCTCGGAGACACCGGACCTCTCCATGAGCGAAATCTGTGACAGGATTACTCTGGACGGAACAGGACATTTGACGGCGGCTGGGGAGCTGGCCGAAATGTTGGAAGAACATCACGCCTGGGCCATGGTTTTGGACGATATAGGAACGGTCATTTTTCAGAGCAGACTGCCGGAGGAATTGCCCCGGCGGTACACGGCAGCGGACGTGGCAAAATTCAGCCGGTGGTATTTGGGGGATTATCCGGTCTATGTGCAGGAGCATCCCCAGGGGCTATTGGTAGTGGGCGGCGAAAAGGGCAGTCAGGCGAAGTATTACTTTTCCGTCAGTGAGAGCTATGCGAGAAAACTGCTTGTCGGGCTGGCTGCCGTCTTTCTGACCAATATCATTGTGGTGGTCCTGCTGATTTGGAAGAACACCCGGCACGTTGAAAAGGCGGTCACGCCCATTTTGCGGGGGATCGAAACGGTTTCCTCCGGCCAG
>NZ_CAPDXS010000267.1:0-2235 GCF_948601915.1 uncultured Acetatifactor sp.
AATTAAACAGGGGAGGGTGTAAAGATTGAAAACCTCAAAGTACAATATTTTTATTAAGTCTGATAAAAATGTAGGAGAGTACCTGTTAGCAAATTCACTAACCGGAGCAGTTTTTAAGCTATCAGGAAATGAAAAAAATTGCTTAATTCATATAGGAGCTGATTAGTATGAAAAAGAGTTTCTATGCAAGTGCATGTATATGTGGCATTCATGGCGGAGGGGCATATCTTGTTGACGATGGATTTCGCTTCCGCTGTCAGAAACTTACTATAGCGGACGAGTACAAGGACTTGCTGATTCCCTACGAGAAAATCAAGTCGGTTTTCGCGGCAAGATGGGTGCTCTTTATCCCTACAACGGTAATCGAAACGCAAGATAGGAAGACGTACCGCTTCCTGATTTTTAACAGGAAGAAATTCATAAGGTGTATAGAAGAGCAGCTTCAGTAAAAAACAAAATCCAGAGAGCGTACACTACCGCACAGATAGTGTACGCTCTCCCGCTCACAGCACCTTCGCCAGAAACTCCCTGGTCCTGGCCTGCTCCGGGGCGGAGAAGATCTTCTCCGGCGCCCCCTCCTCCACGATCTTCCCCTCCGCCATGAAGATGACCCGGTCTGCCATCTCCCTGGCAAATCCCATCTCATGGGTGACCACCACCATGGTCATGCCTTCCTTGGCCAGCTCCTTCATGACCTCCAGCACCTCACCCACCATCTCAGGATCCAGAGCGGAGGTGGGCTCATCGAAGAGCATGACCTCCGGATCCATGCACAGGGCCCGGACGATGGCGATTCGCTGCTTCTGGCCGCCGGAGAGCTGGCTGGGATAGGCGTTCGCCCGGTCAGAAAGCCCCACCCGCTCCAGCAGGGCCTTCGCCTTTGCCTCCGCCTCTGCCTGGGATTTCCCCAGCAGCTTCACGGGGGCCAGGGTCATGTTCTTTAAGATGGTCATGTGGGGGAACAGGTTAAAGTGCTGGAACACCATGCCCATCTTCTGTCTGTGGAGGTTGATGTCGGCCTTCTTGTCGGTGATGTCCACGCCCTCGAACAAGACTGCTCCGCCCGTGGGCACCTCCAAGAGGTTCAGGCAGCGCAGGAAAGTGGATTTCCCGGAGCCTGAGGGGCCGATGACTACGACCACCTCGCCTTTTTTCACGGAGGCGTTGACGCCGTTCAGGGCCTTGATGTCGCCGCCGTCGAAATGCTTTTCCAGATTGATTGCCTGTATGATATCAGCGCTCACTGCTCCGCAGCCTCCTTTCCAGCTTCCCTACCAGGAAGGTGAAGAACATTACCAGTATCAGATAGATCAAAGCGGACATCAGCAGCGGGAACAGATAGTCGTAGCAGTTGCCGCCGATGATGTTGCCCGCATAGGTCACGTCCGTGAGGCCCACGTAGCCCGCCACAGCAGTCTCCTTCAGCAGCACGATGAACTCGTTGGCCAGGGTGGGGAGCACCGCCTTGAAGGCCTGGGGCAGGATGATGTAGCGCATGGTGGCCACGTAGCCGAAGCCTAAGCTCCTGCCTGCCTCCATCTGGCCTCCGTCGATGGACATGATGCCGCCCCGGATGATCTCCGCCACATAGGCCCCGGAATTGATGCCGAAGGACAGGGCGCCCACCATGACCTTGTTCCGGCTGGAGGCGAAGACCACGAAGTACATGATCATCAGCTGCACCACCATGGGGGTACCGCGGATCACGGTGAGATACACCTTTGCCAGGGCATTGAAGAAACCTAAGAAAAATTTGCCGGGTCCCTGTATTTCCGTATGGTTTTTGTCCCAGGATACCCGGACCAGGGAGATTACCACCCCCAGGGCCACGCCTATGAGCAGCGCCAGGAAGGTGAGCAGGAGGGTGTTGCCCAGGCCTTTTATGTACATTTGGTACCTGTCGTCAAAGATAAAGCTTTTGTATACATCGTACCCGATGTCGTTCAGCCATTCGGGTCCGTTCTGGATCCAGTCCGGCGCCACCAGGGGCCAGGTCTGGGAGGCGGATGGTCTCATAAGGTGTTCTCCTTTTTCGGTAAATGGTATTTGCAGCCGTTACGGTTCCTTCGGCGCCGTCTGTCTGAAGCGTTTCCAGGCACAGCGGTTTCTCCGGCCGGCGGAAAAATGACAGCGGCATAAGGAACAGAATACAGCAGATAACCCCGCCGGAAATGACGGGGTATGTGGTGTGCGTTGTACCTGCAGCAAAGAGGGTATCCTCCTTCCTGCAGGCAT
>NZ_CAPDXS010000268.1:0-2218 GCF_948601915.1 uncultured Acetatifactor sp.
TAAACCTTTAACTCACTGATAATCCGGAATTATCCTTCATTCACCGACATCAAATTCCTAGGATGCCGATGGACCAAAATATCCTTCTGCTTCGTATTCGACACATGCGTATAGATTTCGGTCGTACTGATAGAGCTATGCCCCAGCATCTTTTGGATGTATCGCACATCCACATCCTGCTCTAACAATAGGGTAGCGAAAGAATGCCGGAACATGTGCGGGGTAATATGCTGGCTGATGTTGGCAAGCTTTGCATAACGGTTAATCATGAAGCGGACAGACTGATCTGAGAGCTTGTGCTGTAGCCTGTTCACAAAGAAATACCCACAGGCAGCGATATCCTCTATAAAAGCGTCATGATAGACATTCAGCGCAGAGATGACTTCAGGGTTGCCCACCTGTAAAATACGTTCCTTGGCACCTTTCCCGAAAATCAGGATATTATTGGCAGTGAGGTCTACATCGGACGGCTTCAGGGAGCACAGCTCAGATATGCGCATCCCCGTGGCAAACAGCAATTCGATGACGGCGATATCCCGGATGCAGCAATGGAGCTGGTATTCTGAGCCGGCCTGTTCCTTGCAGGCATACATGGCAGAAAGGAAGGCCTGGATGGAGTGGAAAGGAATCGTCTTTGGCAGGAGCTGGGCCTCCCGGAAACGGATATCCAGCCTGGCGAAGGGATTCTCCGCAAGCTGCTCACGGTACTCCATATGATGGAAAAAGGCCTTTAAGCTCGCAATCTTGCGCTTTATGGTCTTAGTCTTATACTGTCTATGCAGCTGAGTGATGAAGCTGTCAACGGTGATTCTGGAGGTAGGGTCGGCAAGGCCAGAGCAGAAGAGCTCATACTGCTTCAGGTCGATGCGATATGCCTTAAGGGTCTTAGGGTTCAGATGCTTACGGCATTCACAATATGTAAGGTATTCGGTGATTTGTTCATTTAAGCTGTTCATTCGTACAGGCTCTCCTTAGTTTTCTTACCATTATGGATTTTTTGATAAAATCTGTCCACCATATTTATGCAACGCCGGAGCGGAGGGTGGTCTTAGTGCGATTCCAAAAGATATGGAGGTTGTAAAAATCCGGCCTGCATGATATGATATCTACAAGAGCAAAGAATATATGCCAGCGGCACAGCATATGATAGGGGGTGGAGCCTATGGGCCTAAAAGATACTGTGACAACGAAATACATGCGCCAGAGCCAGATTTTTGCGGACGCGTTCAACTACTACATCTACGGCGGTGAGCAGGTCATAGATCCGGACGGCCTGGAGGAACTGGACACCCGGGAGGTGGATGTCCCCTATGGAGGGGAGGATGGGGCCAAGCAGCCGGTACAGAGGACAAGGGACGTGATAAAGTCATTGGTCGCCATGATGGACAGGCGTACAGCGTACCTGCTCCTGGCAGTGGAGGCCCAGTCGCATGTGCACAATGCGATGCCGGTAAAGAACATGGTATATGATGCCCTGCAGTATGCAAAGCAGGTGTCCAACGCTGTGGTTTCCCATAAGCGTTCAGGCGATTACAAGGGAGCCGATGGGGACGAGTACCTGTCAGGGTTCATGAAGCAGGACAGGCTGCTGCCGGTAGTGACGCTGGTGCTCTGTTTTTTCGCTAAGGAATGGGACGGTCCGATGTCCCTTCATGAGATGTTCGGGGAACAGGATGCCAGGATCCTGGCGCTGGTGCCAGACTATAAGATTAACCTGGTCGCCCCGGCATCCATAAAGGATGATGACTTTGGAAAATTCCAGACATCCCTGAAGGAGGTGCTGTCGTTCATCAAGTATTCACAGGATGCCGACAGGCTTGGGGAAGTCATAGAGGCAGATGAAGGGTTCCGGCATCTGGGGCGGGCAGAGGTCGATGTGCTGAATGCCTGTGTAGGTGCAAAGATAGAGATGGAAAAAGATAAGGAGGATGCGAACGTGTGTTTGGCCATAGAAGAAATGAAGCGGAGGGCAGCTGAGAAAGCGGCGGCGGAAGCGGCAGCGAAAGCAGCGAAAGAAACAGCAGAGAAAGACCGGATTGCGGCGGAGAAAGACCGGATGTCCACTTTGCTGAAGAATATCAAAAATCTGATGGAAAAGGCCGGATGGTCTGCAGAGCGTTCCATGGATATGCTGGATGTTTCCGAGGGGGACAGGAAGGCGATCCGGCCATATATCAGTTAATCTGAAAAGCAGGACAAAAATTTTATGACGTGGACA
>NZ_CAPDXS010000269.1:0-2200 GCF_948601915.1 uncultured Acetatifactor sp.
CCCTCCCCTATATCTTCAGCACTATGTCCACAAAAAATTCTGTATTGCTGTTGGAGGCTTTTGCTGAGCCACCATACTTTTCCGCTGTGGCAGCGATGGCAGAAAGCCCGATTCCGTTTCCGTTGCGCTTTGTGGAAAGGTAGCCGTCCTTCCCTTTCCTGACCTTCCCGTCAAAACTGTTGGTGGAAACAATATACAACTGGTTCCCGTGGCGAACCTGGGAAGTCAGGCAAAAATACCGCGAGCTTTCCGGGACGGTCAGGCATCCGGCGATGGCGTTCTCCATCAGGTTTCCAAACAGCCCTGTCATGTCAAGCTCCGCGAAAGGGAGAGGCTCCGGAAGTTCAATGTTCCAGTCTGTCTGGATACCCGCAGCATCAGCCATTTCACGGTAATGGCCGAAAAGCGCATTCAGCGCTGCGTTCCTGCAGTAATTTGCAATAGAGTGCCGGTAGAGTACGGTTTCATATTCCGCCATGTGCGCCCGGATGCTGCCGACATCACCCTGCTCGGCAAGGGAGACGAGCAGCCGGATGGAATGGCGGAAGTCATGGCGGAGCTTTGTGGTCTGGCGGATGTGTTCCAGCAGGGAGAGGTACTGGCTGGACTGCATCTCAAGGAGCCGGGAGCGTTCCTTAAGTTCCGCCTGTTCCAGTATGAGTGTGGCGCCCCGGTAGAAAAGGACGTAAATGCCAACAAGAACCGCCATCGCGCCCGCCTCGAAAGCAAGGAACAGCTCGTACATCCGCCCAGCATAAAGGGTGGAGTAGGAGCGTGGGACGGCAAGCACATTGAAAACCAGGAACACGGAGGACAGCACCACCGTGGAATACCAGAGCTTCGGGGAGTCCAGCCTATCCAACGCCCATGAGAAGTTCTCCGTGGCAGGGCGGAAAAAGGCGGCAAGCAGAAGGGTGGCAAGCCCAAGCCGGAACAGGGCAGCTTCCGGGGAGAAATCCGCCGCGCCCAACGAGGGGTGCAGCCGCGCGTCAAAAGCATAGGCGAACTGTGCAGGGAAGGTTTCTATGGCGCAGACCCCCACATAAACGGCGAGGGCGCGGGAAAGGTCCATGTCCACCGTTCGGCGGTACAGGAAAAAGAACAGCACGAGGGCGGGGAAGAACAGCGCCTCCATGCTGATGGAAAACGCCGCATGGAGGAAAGCGGTGGCAAGGGAATAAGGCAGGATCACTGCTGTGCATAGGGCGGCGGTCTTTGCGGGCGTATATTTCATCTGCTTTTTTACCGGAAGGTAACAGGACACCGCGCCGGGGATGAGGACCAGCAGCTGCAGGAGTGCTGACAGAAGCCTGTGCATATCCATGTTCATTCCCCCTTCCTGTGCCGCTGTCTGCTGCGTATTTTCTCAAAATGGTAATCGCTTGCCATCTGCTCTGCCCTGGCACTGTCACGCACACGGACCGGGAACCTGGCTCCGCTTTCCATGACGCAGCATCCGTTTTTAAATTCAAGGATGAATTCGGCATTCACGGCAATACCTTTATTGATGGGGATGAAGCGGGCGTCGCCGCCTGTTTTTTCCATGAATTCCGGCATGGTCATGCGGCACCGCAGCCCCCTGCCGTCTGCAAGTGTGACCATTATGTAATGTGCGTCCGTGGCTGCGGAAGCAATGTCACTCAGGAACACGCGCACGGTTTTCCTGTCCGCGGCAAGTTCTATGTATTTCTGTTCCTGCGGCAGCACTTTCACGGCGTCCGCCAGTACGTCAAAGATGCGCTTTTCAGAAAAAGGCTTGGTGACATATTCAAAGGCGTGGCAGGAGAAGGCGTCCGGCATGAAATCCGTGCTGGAGGTCAGGAACACAAGGAGGCAGCCGCTGTCAGACTTACGCATTTCCAGTGCGGCGGCGACCCCGTCCATGCCTTCCATATAGATATCCATGAACACAAGGTCAAAGCTGCCGCCGCTAAACGCCTCAAGAAAATCCCCTGCGCTGCAGAAGGGGACTGCCTCCACAGGGTATCCGGCGCTTCTGCCGAAACTGTTGCAGAGCTTTCCCATCCCGTCCAGGTATTCCTGTTCATCATCCACTAAAGCTATCTTTAAAATAGGTTTCACCTCAATTCGTATAAAAATCCAATCTAAGTATAGCACAAAAGAAGATAAGTTTCAAATCTGCCAGCCTCCCATTTAAGAATTCCCTGACGTTCTTGCCAGAAAATTGACGTTCCTGCCA
>NZ_CAPDXS010000270.1:0-2151 GCF_948601915.1 uncultured Acetatifactor sp.
TGCAGGAATGGCGGAATTGGCAGACGCGCACGGTTCAGGTCCGTGTGGTAGCAATACCATGAGAGTTCAAGTCTCTTTTCCTGCACTATAACGAAAGGTACTTGATAGATGTCAAGTACCTTTCAAAGTCTATACAGGTAACATGGGAGTGGGTGTAAAGTGTGTTTTTTGAATGCTTTGCGCCCTTTTGTTTTCCCCTGAAAGAGGTCGGAGAATGGGAAAGACTGAAAAGGAACATGCCGCGAAAAGAAAAGAACATGCCCACCGCAGGGACTGGTATCAGTTGGACCTGTCGGCCATCGTGTACCCCACGCTGCAGAGGCGGGACTTCTCGTCCGTGTACAGGCTGTCCGTCCTCCTGAAGGAGGAGATACAGCCGGACGTGCTGCAGCAGGCCCTTGACATGACACTCCCCAGGTTCCCCACCTACAAGGCGGCCATCCGCAAGGGGCTGTTCTGGCGCTACCTGGAGCCCAACGACCGCCCGGGCCCCTTCGTGCAGAAGGATGTGCGGAATCCCTGTCAGCCCATGTATTTCAAGGCCAACAACCGCTATCTGGTCCGTGTCTACTATTTCCGCAACAGGATTGCCCTGGAGGCCCACCACAGCCTGGGGGACGGCACCGGCGGCATGTGCGTCCTGATGACCCTGACGGCCACCTATCTGCGGCTGCTGGGGGCGGAGGGGATCGAGAACGGCGGGTTCGTGCTGGACATCCACGGGACGCCCCGGGAGGGGGAGCTGGAGGACGCCTACATGCGCTATGCCAACGCCAAGGTCTGTCCCCCCAGGCTGGAGGAGAGGTCCTACCGGGTCAGGGGCACGGCGGAGCCCTTTTACACCCTGAACATCATAGACGGCATCATGTCCGTCTCGGAGGTCATGGCGGCTGCCAAGCGCTACGGGGCCACCATCACGGAGTACCTGAACGCCGTGCTCCTCCAGGCGCTGCTGACCAGGCAGGAGGAGGACCGACGCGCCCGCCTGCGGCCGGTGAAGATTGCTATGCCCGTGAACCTGCGGCGCTTTTTCCCGTCCATCACTCTGCGGAATTTCATCACCATGATCTTCCCCGGGGTGGATCCCAGGCTGGGGGAATACACCTTTGAGGAGATTGTGGTTCAGGTGCGCAATTATATGAGATACCATATCAACGAGAAGCTGCTCCGGGGGGACATCACCACCAACGCGGCCACCCAGCGCAATCCCTTTATCCGGGTGGTGCCGCTGTTCATCAAGGACTTCGTGGTGCGGCTGTTCTACACGAAGGTCCAGGACAGGAACTCGTCGGCGGGGCTGACCAATATGGGCGTGATGAAGGTGCCGGAGGGGATGAAGCCCTATATCGAGAGGTTCGACATCTACATGGGCCAGCCCTTTTCCCGCAGGACCAACTGCGCCATCATCAGCTTTGAGGACATCCTGACGGTGAACTTCGCCAGCAGCATCGTGGAGGCGGATGTGGAGCGGTATTTCTTCCGGCGGCTGGTGCGGGACGGCATCCATGTGAAGATAGAGAGCAACCGGGACATGGAGGAGTGAGGGGAGGAAGACGGATATGTCATATTGTGTGAATTGTGGTGTGGAGCTGGAACGGAATGCTGGGGAATGCCCTCTGTGCAATACGCCTGTGGTGAATCCACGGGAGCAGATGCGGCAGGGGAGCGCGAAGGCCGGGGCGGACCGGGAGGAGGCCGGCGCGTTCCCCAGGGAGAAGGGACAGGTGGAGACGGTGAAGAGGAAGGATCTGGGCCTTCTGCTCTCCATGGTGATACTGGCGTCGGTGGCCACCTGCGGCATCCTGAACCTGCTGGTGTTCAACGGCTCGCCCTGGTCGCTGGCAGTGATCGGCGCCTGCGTGATCCTGTGGGTGTTCATGATTCCGGCGGTCATCTATACGAGGCAGTCGGTCTATGTGTCCCTGCTGCTGGACGGCGGGGCGGTGACGCTCTATCTGTATATGCTGACGTTCCTCTCCGGCAGCAGCGGGTGGTTCACGGGGCTGGGCCTGCCCATTGTGGTGCTGGTGACTGTGATTGCCGAGCTGGTGACTCTGTGCATCCGGAAGCTCCCCAGGTCTTTCCTGACGGTGTCCCTCTATCTCTTCACGGCTCTGGGGCTGCTGTGTATGGGGCTGGAGATGCTGATCA
>NZ_CAPDXS010000271.1:0-2149 GCF_948601915.1 uncultured Acetatifactor sp.
CAGAGCTGCGGCCGAACGTGTGGGCAGGCATGACAGACGTATCTGAAAACGCAGACGGCCCTGACAGGGCCGATGCCATAAGCCATGACAGAGCCGCTGCCATAAGCCATGACAGGGCCGGAGCCGGGCATGGGCGGTGGACGGGGCGGACAAAGGAAGAGCTGGCCTCCTAGCGGTTGGCCAGCTCTGTCGTGATCTCTTCCCAGCTGATGTCCTTCTCCGCCATCAGCACCATCATGTGGTATAGAAAATCGCTTATCTCGTATTTTACCTCATTTGCCCCCGGGTTCTTGGCCGCAATGACGATTTCCGTAGCCTCCTCCCCCAGCTTCTTGAGAATCTTGTCGATGCCCTTGTCGAAGAGGTAGTTGGTGTAGGAGCCCTCCTTGGGATGGAGCTTCCTGTCCTTGATCACATCGAAGACCTCTTCAAAGACCTGCAGCGGATTGGCGGTCTCCTCCCCCTGCTTTTTCACAATCTCGTTAAAGAAGCAGCTCCTGGAGCCGGTGTGGCAGGCGGCCCCCACCTGGGACACCCTTGCTAAGAGCGTGTCCTTGTCGCAGTCCGCGGCGAGGCTCTTCAGATACTGGAAATGGCCGCTGGTCTCCCCCTTGAGCCAGAGCTGCCTGCGGCTGCGGCTATAATAGGTCATCCGGCCCGTGCGAATGGTCTGGCCGTAGGCCTCCTCATTCATATAGGCCATCATCAGCACCTCCCTGGTCCGGTAGTCCTGCACGATCACAGGGAGCAGGCCCTCCGGATTCTTCTGGAAGTCGTCCCATTGCAAAGCCGCTTCAAAGGTCTCCACCAAAATCCCGTTCTCCTTACATAACCCTTTCAGGGCCAGAATGTCGCGGTAATTGTCGTTGATCGTATTGCCGGTGACGCCGCAGACATTTTCGTAGGCAAAGATTTCCATCAGCTTGTTCAGGGCGATCTGGTTCACCTCCACCAGAAACGGCAGCTGCACCGCGGCCTGGGTCTCCCTGATCTGGTGGGGATTCTGCAGGAGCAGGCCGGACACGCAGTCCTCCAGCAGCCCGCGGTTCCTGGCGATGATGTCCACATTGTCGCAGGATGCCAGGAGCTTGTCCCTGCCGAATCTCTGGGAGGCTTCTCTGGCGAGGGCGATGTTGGATTCTTTGGCGCAGTCCAGGACGGCCCTCCTGCAGCCTGCGTAGAGCAGCTTCTTCACGTCCTCCAGCCGCTTTATGTTGCCGGCCCCTGTGACCTCCATCTCCGCTGTGGCGCAGATTTCCTTGATGATGTCCAGCGCCTCCTCGTGCTCACTGTCCTCCTGGGACATATCGAACACCACAAGGCCGTCCGCGCCGTTCTCATTGTACAGGTTCACCAGGCGCAGGGGATCCGTCTCCACCACGGAGAGGTCCGTAAGCCGCCTTACCGCATGGCCGTTATAAAGATAGATACATGGTACGAATTTTTTTACTAGCATATCTGTGCCCTCATTTGTTGAATGGTTGTTTCCGGACAGTTCCTTATGAAAGAATTCCCTTTGTGCTGAGCACGTCGCTGACCCGGGGCTCCATGCCTGTGGCCCCGTCCAGCGCCTTGGCAAAGGCCTTGAACATAGCCTCTATCATATGGTGGGCATTTGTCCCGTCCAGCACCTTCAGATGCAGGTTCATCCCCGCGCTGTAGGACACCGCGTAGAAGAATTCCCGCACCAGCTCCGTGTCCAGGCCGCCCACCCGCTCCGTGGGGAAAGAGGCGTCGAAATTCAGATAGGGCCTGCCGCAGAAGTCCACCGCGCACAGCGCCAGGGCATCGTCCATGGGCAGGACGAAATAGCCGTACCTGCGGATGCCCTTTTTGTCTCCCACCGCTTCCCGGATGGCCTGGCCCAGCACGATGCCGGTGTCCTCCACGGTATGGTGCCCGTCCACATGGAGGTCTCCTGCCACATGGCAGCTCAGGTTGAAGAAGCCATGCCTGGCAAAGCCCTCCAGCATATGGTCGAAGAAGCCGATGCCTGTGGAAACCTCAGATTCCCCTGTGCCGTCCAGGGTCAGGGCAACATGGATGTCCGTCTCCTTTGTCTTTCGCTCTATGGTCGCTGTCCTTGTCATATTCCCTCCCTATAATGTCAAGTGATTTTCCTTAAAAAATCAAGGAATTTAAAGTTTAT
>NZ_CAPDXS010000272.1:0-2102 GCF_948601915.1 uncultured Acetatifactor sp.
GTTGGCCGCTCCTTTCTGGCTGTATTTGCCCAAATCCTCATAGCTCCCAGCCGGATGGAGCGTACAGTCGGGCAGGTGCAAAATACTGTTGATGGCGTCAGCCGCCTTTTCGGGTGGATACCCCATCGAGACGGCGGCGAGGGCGTAGCTCTCCCGGACGCTTAACGTCTCCAGCTGCTCCTTCAACCACTCCTGTTCCTGGGGCGTACCGGGCAGTTCCAGGAATTCTTTGAAATCATCCGTCATCACTTCATCTCCATTCCGCCCTGCTGAGGGCTTTCTTCCATACCCTGGACCGGCTGTCCAGCGTCATCGCAAAGTCCGTTCACCTCCGTTTCCGCCTGAAGGCGAAAACTCCGTTCACTCCCTTGCTCTTCCGCTCCCCACAGCCAACCGCTTGGCCAGGGCATTGAGCGGGAAGATGTCTGTCTCCTGAATGCGCTCGTTCAAGTAGTCGTATTCCTCGACAGCATGGAACTCCAGATATGGGTGCTTTCCGTTCTCCAGCCGGAGCTGTTCCATCGCGTCGAGAAGTTCGTAATCCGTGGCTGGCAGATCCAGCTCCACTTCCTGATAGGCTCCGTTGGGGCTGCTGAATGTGCGGATATGGAATACCTTATCCAAGAGTCATCCCTCCCATCGGCGCTCCAGCCTCCATATCGGTGGGGGACTGGAGGGTCTGCTCATAGGTCCTGGGATCAGCAGCGGGGGAGTCCCAGCCACGCAGGCAGCCGCCCAGCATGGCCTGCTCTTGAGCCTTGCTGATTCCGCGGCATTGATTGCGGTAGTCCGCTATGTGCCGGTTCAGACCGGGTTTCTCACTGCTGTTCTCCGACACCTGATAGCCGGCGCCTCTGGTAATGCAGATCAGGGAGTCATCCTCCGGCAGGACAGAGAAGCACATATCCGGGAGCCGCTCAGAGAAGTGGGGATCGAAGCGGTCCTGCTCCGGCATGATGCTCCAGTCCTTGCTCTGCCACAGGTGGACATACAGCTCACAGCCATCTCCGATGCCAATATCACGCTGCTCAAAGCCCTCGCCCCAGCCATCAGACATCTGCCCGCTCAGATAATCAGTCAAAGTGTCCAGTTCCACAGGGGTCAGCGCTTCTGCTGCCTTGCACTCCACTACCGCCCAGAGCCGGCCTTCCCGTTCCTCTGTAGTGAAGAGAGCAGAGCGGACCTTGCGATCCACGGCATCATCTTTGCCGTACCAGTGCATAATGCCGCGCTCCGCTTCTTCCGGCATCCGTTCCCGGATCAGGGCGGCCAGGATGCTGTCTGCGTAGTGGCGAAGATCCCGCCCGTCCAAAGGAGTACCATCCTCATCCATTCCGCCGTATTCATCGGGTTCAAAGAGTTCCGCGGTCATGGGGGCGTACAGCTTCAGCGTCTGGAGGGGCGGGGGCAGGACAGAGAAGCTGTCCGCCCCCAGCACCAGGTTCAGGCTGCGGCCACTGTCCCAGTTCACCAGAAAGTGGCCGGCGTCGTCGATGCCCTTCAGCGTCCCCATGCTCCCCGGCTCCACCGGGTGGGGGTCGTCTTTCATCTCGCGGAGCTTGATCCGGCTGCCCACTGGAAACTGTTCCCGCAGAAAATCCAGCCATTCTTTTGGTATCCGGTCCATTTACATTCCCTCCATTTTTACATCAGTTTGCGGCCCGTTCCTCTGCGGGGGCCCGCCCTCACGCGCCTCCTGGATTCCCGGGAAGTCAGAGGAGAACATTGTATCGTGATGCTTCAAATGGAAGTCTACTGTGCCAGGCTCCAGGTATTTCTCACACAGGCGGGGGAAATAGGCTTCAATTTCGCCCCATTCGTAGGGATAATCGACGCCCTCGCCATAGATGATGTCCTTTCGCAGCTCCTCCACCAGTGCTTCATACATGTCAGGGTCTGTGTTATCATAGGCGTTCTGGCCGGTCATATCCTCCAGCACTCCATCTCCAATGTAGTACAGATCTTCAAACTGACAGCCTCCATAGGTTTCCACATCTGTCAGAGAGTCCGGGTCTGCCAGCGCCGCCAGATAGACCTCCCTGCCTTGGGCGATGAGCCATCCTCTAAAGTAGGAGAAGTCATTGTAGTCGCAGACATTTTCA
>NZ_CAPDXS010000273.1:0-1984 GCF_948601915.1 uncultured Acetatifactor sp.
TCTGGAAGGAGACCATCTGCCCCGCCTTCACCCGCATGGAGGTCTTTTTCGATTCATTCTGCGCAAGGGTCGCCATGATGGTCAGCCGCAGTTCCCCGTCCTCATCGTTCATGGTCCATATGCCGTCCTCGGTGAAATACACCCGTTGCGCTTTTCCTCATAGGCTTTGAGCAGCCCCCAGCCGTCCTTTTCCTCAACCACAGTGAAAATGCCAACACCAGTAAATTTGCCCGTCTTTGGGTATGACGTTCCGGGGCCTCTGCGGATATTTATACTGCATAACGCTGAATACTGCCTAATGTAATCATGCGATTGAACCAGTCAGCGTTATGCAGTCTGGTTTCACGGCAGGTGAAATCGTTAAGCATTATAAATCGGGGATAGATACCCGCACCATGTAGGGTCCGGAAAGGGTAAGGCTCTCCATGAACTGCACTTTCCCTTCCTCCATAACAGCTTTCAGGATGGAAAGAATCTTCTCCCCATACTTCTCTCCTGCCGCCCAGCCTTTCCCCTGCGGGTTCTCCTTCTGGCCGAGCCACTCCACATAAGGCGCGCAGCCCCTTGTGACATAGCGGAACCGGGGATCAATTCTTGCCTTCCGCAGTTTATCCGTGGAGGCATAGGCTTTGAGATGCTGTATCTGCGCACGGATGCCAAGCTGCGGCGATTCAAAGGACAGCCCCGCTTTGCCCCTCTGTGTCACCCCAAGACCGCAGAAACTGTTCTGCGAAAGAGTGACCGCCGAGCCGGAGAAAGTGAAATTCCCCGTTTCCAGACAGGACTGCACAAAGGCCATATCACCCCTCACGCCCTCCGCCTCCCCTTCCGAAAGGTACAGCGGAACCATATCCAGAACGGACTGTGGCACAGCCGGATTCTTCTTTTTGAGGTATGCTTTCATCTCCGCTGATTTTGGACTTGATGCCGTCTATCAGGCCGCCGATGATGTCTTTGCCCCACTGCAATGCCTGTGAGGGCAGCCCCTTGATAAAATCGACCGCCGCATCGAATCCGCTCTTCACCGCCCCGGCGATTCCGCTCATGGCATTCTTGATTCCTGAGAGCAGGCTGTTGAACACATTTACCACCGCGTCTTTCAGGCCGCCCACGATACTGGTAACCGTGGATTTAATGGCATTCCAGACGGAAGTAATGACCTCCTTTATCGCATTGACCACGAGATCACTAAAGTGACGGGGTTCGCCGCAAGGATGCCCCATAAGGCACTAAGCCCTCCGCCGATACTGGAAATGCCGCCAATCAGCGTGGGGATGAAGGTCATGATGCTTCCCACTGCCGAAACCACTTTCCCGATAATGTTAATACAGGGCCGATTGCCGCAGCAAGTAATCCGATAGTGACAATGGTATTCTTGGTGCCCTCATCCATGCCGTTGAGCTTGTCAACGAATCCCTGCACCCATGTGACAATCTGGCATATGGCTGGCATGAGGATTTCACCGAAAGAAATAGCCAGCTCTTCCAACTGGCTTTTCAGGATGGCAAGCTGCCCGGCAAGGTTATCCTGCATGGTCGCCGCCATCTCCGCAGATTTCCCATCACAGTTTGCTATGGCGCTGCTCACCTTCTCAATGTCCGCAGGGGCGGCATTCATCAGAGCAAGGAAGCCGGACATGGCATTCTTTCCCACTAGAGCCTCTGCCGCCGCTGCCTTTTCGGATTCCGACAGGCCGCCGAAAGCCGTCCTGCAGTCAGCCAGGATGGCTCTCAAATCCCTCATGCTCCCGTCCGCATTGGTGGTGGCGATCGTGACCTCCCCGATGCTCGAACCGCAGATTTTCACTTCCCCGGAAAGGTTGCTCATGATGGTGCGGCCGGAAACGGGGCCGGAAAAGGGGCGTAAAACGCGCCTGTGGACGTTTAGAAGCTGTTTTCGCGTGTGGGGAGTATAAAACCCTTGCCCGGTGGTTTTCGTGTCTGAAACGCCTTAAAAATCAAGCCTTTTCAAGCCCTATTGCGTA
>NZ_CAPDXS010000274.1:0-1968 GCF_948601915.1 uncultured Acetatifactor sp.
TGTCCTCCTGAATCACTAAACTCGTTCATGACATATATTAACATAGATTCCAAAATATACAAATTATTTCACGACAGTTCCTAAGGGATTTGCCGAACCTCCTGGGGCGCATAAATAGGTTTATGCCTCCCCATCCCTCCAAGAGATCCTTTATCAGGGCAGTCTTATCTACATAGTAAAAACCGTTTCTGCGGATATCTTCAAAATTCTCAATGCCGATAGGCAGTTTGGCTGTTGCGTTCATGGCGGCTCCTTTCGGGGAAATATCTTGGATTACGGTTCCATTATACTATATTTCAGAAGCATTCACAATCCTCACTAACAATGATCTGCTCCATTTTGAAGCATCCTTGTACATCAACATCCCTGCCCGTCCTTTTATGCGCCTCAGTAGGTTCGTCCATCAGTACATCCCCACATCCCGCCGCATCTCCCGGAGTCCCTGGAGCATCGCCGCCAATATCCCCAGTCCCAGCACGGTAGCGCCCGCCAGGGACACAGGCCATTTGCCGCGGGCAATCTCACCGAAGGCGCACAACCGAAAGCCGCAGAAAAATACCGCTCCCACCACCGCCGACAGCGCCCAGGCAATGGCCGTGACATAGCTATCCAGATAATGGGTCACCGTAAACAGCATCAGGGAGAGCCCTGTGGAAAAAGCCGCCGCAATCAACAGGCGGAAGACCGTATACTGCTGCCATCCCGGTCAGCTCCAGCACCCTGTCTATGCTCTCTGTGAGCTTTTTCCTGGGCATGCTCTTCAGAATACCGATATAGCGAAGATATTCCTCCGGCGTATAGTCTCCATAATAGCCCAAGTCCTGGGGAAGATACCCTATTTTCTCCCGGTACGCACCGTCCAGCCTGCGGATGTCCTCCCCATCGTATTTAATCTGTCCCTCTGTGGGGAAGAGCAGCGTGGTAATCATTTTCATCAGCGTGGTCTTCCCGGCCCCGTCGGGCGCCAACAGCCCGTAGACGCCGTTATCCAGCTCCAGCTTCACATCCGTCAATACCATTCTCTGCACCTTTCAGACACTTTCCGATTTTACGGATGGTTCCCCGTCTCATAGCACCACCTGGCGATATCGGAAACCAGTCCCGCCGGAACCGTCCCGCTGTAAGGGAGCTGTATGGTTCCCTTGCTGGTCTTGTATCCTTTCAGACACTCGGAAAACTCCCTGACAGCCTCCGGCCCCGGATACAGGCCCACATGGTTTTTGAAACCGGCAAACTGGATGATATTATGCCCCTTCCAATAAGTCGGCATGCTCCATGAAATCCGCTCCTCCGCCTCCGGCAGCGCCGCGCAGAGCGCTTCCCTTATTTCCTTCAGATATCCCTGCACCGCTTCCGGCTGTGCCGCAATGTATTCATCTACTGTTTCCGGCGCTTTCCCGCAGTAATGGCTCTGCTCCTGCCTCTTAAAGGCACGCCCGCACTTTGGACACGTCCACATCTTTATCCCTCCTAGTCTCATTC
Source organism: uncultured Acetatifactor sp. (assembly GCF_948601915.1). Taxonomy (NCBI): domain Bacteria; kingdom Bacillati; phylum Bacillota; class Clostridia; order Lachnospirales; family Lachnospiraceae; genus Acetatifactor; species uncultured Acetatifactor sp. The sequence goes on from NZ_CAPDXS010000274.1 coordinate 1,483, forward strand.
CCGTTCCCTGACCGTCACCAGGACCTGGTCCCCCGGTTGCTTCCCTATCCGGAATGTCGATGGCTCCCGCCCCAGTCCTAACGGCACTGTGAACAGGAACAGCAGGCGGCCGGAACAGGAGAACCCTAACAGCGCGGCGGCTGTTTCCAGTTTAGGCTCAAACATGGTTCACACTTCCCTGACATATCTGTCCGTCCCTGTGCACAGCCATGTCCGATCTCCCTCCTGTTCCAGGCGGAAGACAATCCCATCCCGGGTAGTTTCCGAAATCAGGCAGGTCTCCTTTTCGTTCCGGGAATCGCATACAAGGGGCACCACCGGGTATTCCTCATGCTCCGTAGTGAAAATCGGCACGTTTTCCTCATTGATGCTCTCCAGACAGATTCTGCCGAAAATATCCTCCCCTCCCTCTGCCGTGAAGCAGGCTCCCGCCAGATTGGGCCATAAGGCTCCGGGGGACGGGTATCCGGCGTTCTTCTGGCAGAA
>NZ_CAPDXS010000275.1:0-1852 GCF_948601915.1 uncultured Acetatifactor sp.
ATATGCTTCTATATAATAAGATATAGTCCGACAAATTGGGAAACTTTTATTTAAAGCAGATTGAAATATGAATAACAATATTTGGAGGGCAACATGGAATACTTTCACTTAACAACACCACAACAGAATATCTGGAACCTGCAAAAATACTATGGCGACACAGCAATCGCCAATCTCTGCGGCGCCGTATTCTTTCCTGAGAGAAGGGACGGCAATCTGCTGCGCAAGGCAGTCTGCCAATTCATATGGAGCCAGAGCGGTATCCGCCTGCGCTTCTGTGAAGGAAAGGAACCCATGCAATATATCTCGGAAGAGGTAGACGAGGATATCCCAATCATGACATTTGACTCCCGACAGGAGTTTGATCAGTATGCGGAAATCTTTGCGAGAGAGCCTGTGGGGCTTCTGGAAAGACAGATGTATCGTTTTGTGGTATTCCATTTGGATAGGGAGAGCAGAAGCGGCGTATTGGTGGTGCTGAGCCATCTGATATCGGATGCCTGGACTTTCGGGCTGATGGCGAACCAGATAGATGCGGCATATCGCGGATTGACGGGAGAGACCGATGAGGCGCTGCCGGAGACGAGGAAAAGATTCGCTATGAGGCGGCGGATTTTGACAAATACCGGAGTCTGCTTGAGGAGAACGTGATTGACGAGAGCTTTGTGCCGGAGAAGAAATCTCTTGGCAATGTGCTGCTCACCGGAGCCACCGGATTTCTGGGGGCCCACGTGCTGGACAGGCTGCTCCAGGAGGAGACAGGGAAAGTGTACTGCCTGGTGCGCGGCGGGGAGACCGCGGATGGCAAAGCACGGCTTCGGGATATTCTGCGGTACTATTTCGGAGACCGGTACGAGGCGGAATTTGCCGATGGATTGGATGAGGAAGCTATCGAGAAATCAGGTGCGAACCATATGGAGGAACTGGATTTAGAGCGTACAAAGGGATTGGATACAGGGCCAGTGGCAGAAAAAGCGGCAGGCGTGGAGTCCGGGCCGAAGCAGTCGCGAAGGATTATCCCCATCGTGGGAGATATCGAATCGGATTCACTGGCGCGGGACATGCCCCGGGACGTGCAGACCGTCATCCATACGGCGGCCAGCGTCAAGCATTATGGCTCCTATGCCTATTTCCATCGTGTCAACGCGGAGGGCACAGAGCATGTGATAAACTATGCCAAGTCTGTGGGGGCCAGGCTGCTGCATGTCTCCACTCTGAGCGTCAGCGGGAACAGTCTGGCAGAGGAATTTGCGGTCTATCGGTGGTCGGAGGAGAAATTCTTCGGTGAGTCCTGCCTTTACATAGGCCAGCCCCTGGACAATGTCTATGTCCACAGCAAGTTCGAGGCGGAGAGGGCGGTATTCGATGCCATGCTCACGGGGCTCGACGCCAAGGTTATACGGGTGGGCAACCTGACCAGCCGGGCCTCGGATTACAGGTTCCAGCCTAATTACAGCCAGAACGCGTTCCTCACCAGGTTCAAGGCCATCCTGGAGTTTGGGCTGTTCCCGGACTACCTGATGCACTTGTACGCGGAATTCTCCCCCATAGACCTGACGGCGGAGGGAATCGTGAGGATTGCGCAATATGCAGGAAAGCAGACCGTCTTCCACCTGAACAGCAACCGTCCCATCTATTTCGACCGTTTCGTGAAGGTGGTGCATGAGCTGGGGATTTCCATGGAAGTGGTGGAGGGAACAGCCTTTTACCAGGCGCTGCGGGGGACCTTGCGGGAGAAGGGGACGGAATATATGTTTGAGGCTTTCCGGAATGACATGGAGAAGACGGGCTGGAGGAGTTACAATTCACGGCCTAGCCGATTAGGATTTCTAGAATTTCTGAGTTTTCATAA
>NZ_CAPDXS010000276.1:0-1851 GCF_948601915.1 uncultured Acetatifactor sp.
ATTCAATGTATTAATCTGTAACGATTTCAAAATTAGGTATGCTATGGGCGGCAGTATCTGACCGCCCTAAAGCTTCAACTCCGTCAGGTCGTTTGGATTGAACTGCATCTTCCCACACAACCGTTGAACACTTTTCTTTATTGGACACACTACCCATTCTCCGTCCATCTTTCCAGCCTTGATCTTTATAAGCGTCTGTGTCAGGTCTTTATAAGATATGTTTTTGGATTCCCCAATGGAGGCAATCTCCTCGATTGCATTCACCCCGATGATGGTGGACAGATGGTTCAGGAACAGCCATGCCTCCTCCGTATAGTTGTTCCTCATATAGGATGCCTCATAGGACATGGTGTCCCCATATGTCTTGAAGAACTGTTCGATCGCCTGCCTCTGCTTGTATATGCTGTAGACCTGGAACGCATTCAGGTCCAGCCTGTTCGTCTTTAAGGTGATGGTCCCCATTTCTTCCTTGTCCGCATAGGCTTCCTGGATCGTGATGGGCGCCAGCGCTTCCAGCTCCCCGTCAGTCAGGCGGCCTTTTCCTTTCAGCCTGCGTGCTGTCTCCCGCCCCTTTTTCAGTTCCGCCGCATTGTTCTTCTTTTCCGTCCTTTTCGTGACATCCGCAATCTCCTGTGCCAGCAGGTCCGTGTCAAGGAACAGGTGGATGTTGAAGCCCTCCTCCGGAATGGTCAGGCTATGTATCCCGCGCCCGTTGAAGCTGAAGGCTTCTTCATATCCAAAGGGCGAGGCCGGGACACGGCCTTTTACAAAACGGTTCCCCCTTTTGAGCGGCATCACATAGTTCAGCCCGGATTCCTCAAGCAGGGTGAAGCCGTCGCTGCTTGCGAAGCCTTTGTCCGCTATGACGGTGCAGCTGTCCGTATGGGCCGTAGACTCTTTGAGTATGTCGGTGAAAGCGGAGACATCAAGGGTGCTCCCAAGGTATTGTTTATAATATACGGGATATCCAATGTCGCCTCCCATGGTGAAGAGGTACAGCAGGTTGATCTGCGGCTTGTAGCGCATCTTGGAATCATATCCGCATTCCGCGTTGTCCACGGTACGGGATGCGGACAGGAGCCTGTGCCCGTCAAACAAGAGGAAGCGTTCATGCTCGGCGACCATCTCCTGCATATAGCTGCTTATCGCGCCCCTCATCCTCCCCAAAGTGTTCAGGAACTCCGTGACGGCATTCGGCATGAAGGAGAGCCCTGGATAGAGGTACGACAGGATGCTGTCCTCATAATGGAGCTGCAGCCGCCGGAAGCGGCAGTCATATATGGCACGGACAGCTGCTGCCACGTAGATGGCCTCCCACAGGTCAGGGAAATGCTTCTGCAGTCTGCTGCGCATCCATTCGGTTCGCTGGTAGACATAATTTACAGCTCCGACTTCCACTACGTCATTCAGGACAGGGTTGGCGCATCCCCGCCTTGCCCTGCTTGGGACCAGCCCCTGTTCGGTTATGCTTCCGAGGATCTTCCCTGACTTTTTTCTTGACCGTCCAAGCTGTGGGTCATAGACATTGCTCCGCTCATATAGATACCAATGCCCCCGGATATATTTTATCTCCGTATTGGCAGGCCGTACAAAGTTCATTACAAAATCAGGCTTCTCCATCATGTCTACCTCCTTATAGCATACCTAATTAGGTATGCTATAAGGATAACATAAAGCGCCTAAAAAATCAATAGAAATGGCATATTTTAGGGATTTTTCCAGCTTATACCTGGTAAGCAAACAGGTTGTGGCATACCTAATTACAATCGTTACAGATTAAACAGTAGGTCTCTCATCTGCTCGGCATTTCTGATGTCATCATATAATTGCGTTATATCCATTTGTTTTTTG
>NZ_CAPDXS010000277.1:0-1836 GCF_948601915.1 uncultured Acetatifactor sp.
TTTAGGAGAAAATATTTTTAGAACTTGCTGCCACGTAAGTGGCTTGGTACAATATTGACTCAGAAAGGAACTGAGTCAACTTCTGATTCTATGTGCGTCAAAGCGCATGCAATCAATCGGTATGACGAAAGGAGGCCCGCCATATGCCTGATGATGGAAAAAAGGCGCTCCCGGTGGGGATAGAGTTCTTCCGGGACTTCAAGTCGAAGGATTATTACTATGTGGATAAGACGGCATTCATCGCCGAGCTCTTAAGGACGAAAGGTGCCGTGAACCTTTTTACCAGACCCAGGCGCTTCGGGAAGAGCCTGAACATGAACATGTTCAAATGCTTTTTCGAGATTGGGGCGGATGCCTCCCTGTTCGACGGACTTGCCATCTCCGGGGAGAGGGAGCTGTGCGAGCAGCATATGGGGAAGTACCCCGTCATACACTTAAGCCTGAAGGACGTGGAGGGAGGGAACTTTGAGACGGCGTATGACAGCCTGGGCATGCTGATCAGCGAGGAGGCGTCCCGCTTTGAGCATCTGGAGGAGAGCGACAGACTGTCGAAGACAGATAAGACAAGGCTACAGCAGCTTATAACTGGCGACTTTGCCAGACCCGCCTTTCTTCAGGGAAGCCTGAAGCTGTTAAGCGGGCTGGTCAGCAAGCACTATGGCCACCGGGTGGTGATTCTGATCGACGAGTACGACGTGCCCCTGGACAAGGCCTATCAGAGAGGGTATTACACACAGATGGTGGACCTGATCCGCTCCTTCCTCAGCCAGGCCCTCAAGACCAACGAGAACCTGGACTTCGCCGTGCTCACCGGATGCCTGCGTGTTGCGAGGGAAAGCATCTTCACAGGCCTGAACAACTTCAAGGTCCGCTCCATATCCGATGAGCAGTGCGCGGAGTATTTCGGCTTCACGGACGGCGAGGTGAAGGAGATGCTCAGGTACTACGGCGTGGAGGACCGTTTCCCGGACATGAAGGAATGGTATGACGGCTACCATTTCGGGGATGTGGACGTCTACTGCCCGTGGGACGTGGTCAATCAGTGCGACCTGCTGCGGGTGTCAAAGGATGCCCCCATGAGGCCCCACTGGGAGAACAGCAGCAGCAACGCCATCGTCAGGGACATCCTGGAGGAGGCCACCGCGGCCACCAAGGCCGAGATCGAGGCTCTGATCTCCGGCGAGGCAGTGGAGAAGGAGATCATCCCGGAACTGACCTACACCGACCTGGACAACAAGAACGCGAATATCCGCCAGACCTATCTGTGGAGCGTCCTTTACGCTACGGGATATCTGACCGATGCCGCAAGGCCGGAGGGCGGGCGGCATAAGCTGGTAATCCCGAATATGGAAGTCCGCAGAATCTATGAGACCAAAATCCGCACATGGTTCGAGAATCAGGTGACGGGCGATCACGAGCGGTGGGAGCGGTTCTGCGCGGCAGTCAAAGGAGGCGACGCAGAGGCCGTGCAGGAGCTGTTCGGCACATTCCTGTCAGAGTCCATCAGCATCCGGGACACCGCGGTGAGGAAGGCCAAGAAGGAGAACTTCTACCACGGCATGTTCCTGGGCCTGCTAAGGGCGGAGGGAAGCTGGATCGTAAAGTCCAGCGCCGAGTCCGGCACAGGCTACTCCGACATCCTCCTCATGGCCCCCCGCGAAAGGATCGGATGCGTCATCGAGGTTAAGTACGCGGAGAAAGGTGCCTTTGACGCGGCCTGCCGGGAGGCCATGGAGCAGATCGAGACCCATGAATATACCGAGCTGCTGCGGAGCGAGGGCATGGAGACAATCCATAAGTACGGCCTGGCCTGCTTCCGGAAGTCCTGCCAGGTGA
>NZ_CAPDXS010000278.1:0-1833 GCF_948601915.1 uncultured Acetatifactor sp.
GCCAGCCTCAGTTCCCGCAGGCTGCCGTGGAAATGCCCGTCCAGTATCCTGCTGGCAGTCCTGCCGATCAGGGGGATGTCCATTGCCACCACGAAGCGCACAAATGTCGTGTTACGGCTTTCATTGATGGAAGCGATCAGATTTTCGTAGGATTTTTCTCCGAAACCTTCCAGAGCGATGATCTCATTCCGGTAGCGGTCAAGGTGGTAGAGGTCCTGATAGCTTTTCAAGGCGCCGATCCTGAAGAGCTGGCCCAGCGTCGCTTCAGAAAGCCCCCTGATGTTCATGGCTTTCTTTTCTGCAAAGTGGACGAACTTATGAAGGATGCGGCTGCCACATTCGGGATTGTCGCAGTGGAGCGTCTCGATGGTGCGCCCCCTGTCGCCTTCCCTGGAGTAGATGTGTGTCGGATGCCCGCAGCAGGGGCAGGCTTTTGGCGCCATGTCCTGGCAGCTCCCGCGGTCCAGGTTGTCCTCCACATGTGGGATGATCATGTTCCGTTTGGATACCAGGATGCGGCATCCGGGGTGCAGCTCCAGCCCCTTGATGAAGGACAGGTTGTGCAGGCTTGCCCTGGATACCCCGCAGCCGTCAATCTCCACGGTGTCGAAGACTGCCACCGGTGCGATCTCACCGAAGCGTCCTGTCTGCCATTCGACTGAGCGGAACACGGTCTCATAGGTATCATCCGCGAACTTGTATGCGATGCCGTCATTGTAATGGTGCCCGGTCCTGCCCAGGGTTGCGGAATAGGAGAAGCTGTTGAAGCGCAGCACCATCCCGTCTATGGGCATGTCAAAGTCTACGCAGCAGACTTTAAATTCCGCAAAGTCCGTCATTTTCTGGATCTTCGATGCGATGTGGTCTGCCTTTGCGTCCGGAGGGATATATATGGCAGGGCATGTATCGAAGCCGAACTCGGCCAGGATGTTCAGCAGGCTGCTGCGGCTGTCCCGTGAGTCCTCGAACTCATCCAGGCCCTCAAGCACATTGAAGGCGCAGAAGCTGACCTCACGTTCCCTGCAGATTCCTGCGTCCAGGCACCGGATGGAGCCGGAGGCCAGGTTCCTTGCGTTGCGGTAGGGTTTCCCATCGCTTCCGGTAAGCGTACCCTTCAGGCGCTCAAAGTCGCTTTTGTGGATGAATCCCTCGCCGGTTATTGCCAGTCGCCCTTTATAGGGGATGGACAGCGGCACGTTCCGGAAGGCAGCGACGTTGTGGGTGATGAGCTCCCCCTCCTCGCCGTCGCCCCTGGTGGAGCCTTCCACGAGCCTCCCGTTTTCGTAGACGAGCTTCACGGTAAGCCCATCCAGCTTCAGCATGAGCAGGGCGCCATGGCCCTTCAGGAAGGAGGCCAGGTCGCTTACCTGTTTCGTCTTAGCCAGGGAGAGCAGCGGGATGTCATGCCGCACCTTCTCCAGGCTGCTGACAGCCTTATAGCCTACGGTCTGGGTGGGGGAGTTGCTTAAGATGATGCCCGTATCTTTCTCCCAAAGCTCCAGCTCATCATAAAGGCGGTCGTAAACTGCATCTGAAACGCTGGGTGCATCCTGGTTGTAGTATTCATTGCGGTACTGGTTGAGTTTGTCCACCAGTTCGTGGATCCGTTCTGTTGCCTGTGACATTCGTTTTTACCTCTTTTCTTTTTTATTTTTGCCATTGGACCTGTGAATTCCTGTTTCCGGCCTCCTTCCTTGAACGAACTCGCCTGTCGTCTCGTTGTCGCGGTATTCGCCGAGTGTGAACGCAAGCGTTCCCGTTCGGCTCATTACTCGCGCAAAAAGGCAGGAGATGATAACGGCCTGTTCTTGCCGTAGTCATTCCTGCCTGCGT
>NZ_CAPDXS010000279.1:0-1826 GCF_948601915.1 uncultured Acetatifactor sp.
CTCTTTTCGCTGAGCAGGTCTTATGCCACATGCCTTATCCTGAACGCCGTCCTCCAGAACCTGATGCCCTATGTGCCGATCTACTTCTCGGCGCGGATCATAGATGCGCTTTATGAGAGGCAGCCCGTACAGGTGCTGATTCTCTATGCAGCCCTCACGGTGGGAATCGTATTCCTGTTGAGCCTCTTGAGCGCCTATCTGTCCTCCAGGCGCGACATAGCCAATCAGGAACTATATTTAAGCGAGGAATGGTCATTCTCCCAGAAAGCCATGGAGATGGCCTATGCGTCCATTGAAGACCCGGATGTGATGCTCCTGCGGAAAAGGATCGCCATGGAATCCCAGACCGGCTACGACCTGTGGTATCTCACGTCCTCCACGGAAAGCCTTGTCTCCAGCGCCACCAGGATCCTCATGTCCCTCTCCATGACCCTGAGCTTCTTCTTTCTGGAGGGGATTCCGCTTCTCATAAAGCTTGGGTTCGTGGCAGGCATCCTGCTCACCATCCTGTGCGGAGCGCTGGCCTCCAGGAAATGCGAGACCATATTCAGCCATTTCCTGGATACCTGCGTGCGCCTGAACGTCTTCGGTGGGAAATATGGCGACTACATCGGCCATTACAGCAGCGGCAAGGACATCCGCCTCTATGGCATGGCCGAAAGCCTGCTGGGCTTCAGCGTAAATCTCAAGTCGGAGCACCACCGGCTCTCCATGAGGCTGAGCTGGAAATGGGCGGCCCTGAAAGCGGCGGACGTGGCCCTGAGCCATGTGCTGAAGTTCTGCGTCTACCTGATCCTCCTCTACGCGGCGCTCTCGGGCCAGATCACCGTGGGTTCCATCGCCCGGTATGTGTCCTGCGTCATGCTGTTGCTCGCTGCGGCCTCCGAAGCGGTGTCCAATGTCCAGAGGGCCATCGTGAACCATACCTACTTAAAGCGGTATTTCTCCTACCTGGACATCCCCAACCCCATGTACCAAGGCTCCCTCACTGTGGAGAAACGGGACGACAATGAGTATTTCGTGGAATTCCGTGATGTATCCTTCCGCTATCCCAACACAGAAAGCTATGCCCTGCGCCATGTGAACCTGAAATTCAAGATTGGGGAAAAGCTGGCCATCGTTGGCAGAAACGGCAGCGGCAAGACCACTTTCATCAAGCTCATGTGCCGCCTCTACGACCCCACGGAAGGGACGATTCTCCTAAACGGCGTGGATATCAGGAAGTACGATTACGACGAATATATGTCCATCTTCTCCATCGTGTTCCAGGACTTCCGGCTCTTCGGCTTCCGGCTGGGGGAGAACGTGGCTGCAGACTCCTCCTATGACCCGCAGCGGGCTGCCCATTGCCTGGAGCAGGCCGGCTTTGGAGAGCGCCTGGCGGCCATGCCGGAGGGCACGGACACCTTCCTTTATAAGGAGTTCGACAAGAGCGGCATCGAGATATCCGGCGGGGAAGCACAGAAAATCGCCCTGGCCAGGGCCCTGTACAAGGACGCGCCCTTCCTCATCTTAGACGAGCCCACCTCCGCCTTAGACCCTGTCTCAGAATACGAGGTATACAGCAGCTTCAACGAGATCGCCGGGGACAAGACCACCATCTACATCAGCCACCGCCTGGCATCCTGCCGCTTCTGCGACAAGATTGCCGTGTTCGACAGCGGAGGGATTGTGCAGACCGGCAGCCACGGGACATTGATTTCCGACGAGGGCGGCATCTACCATGCGCTGTGGCATGCCCAGGCGCAGTACTATACGGAGGAGGCAGGGGCTTATACTGCATAACGCTGAATACTGCCTAATGTAATCATGCGATTGAACCAGTC
>NZ_CAPDXS010000280.1:0-1495 GCF_948601915.1 uncultured Acetatifactor sp.
CGCTCTTCCGATCTCTTCCGGCGGAACTTCTGGCCAGACTGAAAACGTTATTATGAAGGCATGACGGTATTGCCCGCAGACGGAGACGGCTTTTGGCGGACAGGATGAGAGAACCGCCGAAGAGGCGATACCGTCCGCAGACAGTGCCTTTGGCGGACAGGATGAGGGCCGCCGAAGAGACGATACCGCCCGCAGACAGTGCCTTTGGCGGACAGGATGAGAGCTGCCGAAGAGGCGATACCGTCCGCAGACAGCGCCTTTGGCGGACAGGATGGAACCGCTGCAGAGATGGTATCGTTTACAGGAGGAGATGGCGCAGCGGATGAAGTTTGGGGGCAAGAACAGTGATACAGAGGGTTGCACATGAGTGAGGAAAAAAGAATAGAACTGCCGGACCTGGAAGCCCTGGAGGCAGAGCTGGAGAGGACGCGGTACAGGAAAAGATACGGAAGTGTCCTCCGGAGCACGGCCTTCTCCCTGGTGGTGGTAGCTGCGGTGGCGGTACTGATAGCGGTGCTCCTGCTCCCGGTGCTGCAGATCAGCGGAACCTCCATGACGGATTCCCTGCAGGACGAGGACATCGTGGTGGCGCTGAACAGTTCGGGATATGAGACGGGTGATATCATCGCCTTTTACTTTAACAACAACATCCTGGTGAAACGGGTGATTGCCGCGCCGGGGGACTGGGTGGACATCGATGAGGAGGGAAATGTCTACGTAAACGAGGAGCTGCTGGAGGAGCCTTATGTGACGGACAAAGCCCTGGGGGACTGCAACATCACACTGCCCTACCAGGTGCCGGACGGAAGGTGCTTCGTCATGGGGGACCACCGGGCCACCAGCATAGACAGCAGGAACACGGCGGTGGGATGCGTCAGCAATGATATGGTGATTGGAAAGATACTGGTCCGGGTCTGGCCCCTGGAAGGATTCGGGATCGTGAAGTGATAGAAGACCGGTAGAAGGAAGGAGACGGCATTATGAAAGTTGATTTTTTGTCACAGGCGGGAAAACTCCTGAAGGAACAGAAACAGTACAGACGTCGGGCGGTGGTTTTCCTGTGCCTTGCGGTGATAGTCGGTTATGGAACAGTCATGGCCCTGAAGCTGTACGGGCAGGCAATGACCCACAAGATGGAAGTGCTTGACTGCTCGTTGGAAGCGCATGAGCATACGGAAGAATGCTATAAAAAGGATGAAGCGGGAAACCCGGGCGGGGAACTTATCTGCGGCTATGCGGATTATGTGGTCCATGTACATAACGACGGATGTTATGACAGCGACGGGAAACTGGTCTGCGCCCTGGAGGAGCACGAAGCCCACGAGCATAATGACGAGTGTTATGTGACGGAGATGGTTCTGGTGTGCGGGGAGGAATCCGCAGACGGGATGCATCCGGAAAGCACGGGCGGGTTCGCCTTGGGAAATGCGGGAAACGCTGCAGAAAATGCAGGGGGCACGGCAAACGAGGCGGGAACCCAGGGTGACACGGGAAA
>NZ_CAPDXS010000280.1:1505-1716 GCF_948601915.1 uncultured Acetatifactor sp.
GGCCAGACGGCACCGGAGGCTTGGAATGCAGTTGCAGAGCCTGCCTGCAGCAAAGAGGCTCATAAGCACACCGAGAAATGCTATGAGAAAATTCTGGTCTGCGGTTTTGCGGAAGAACATGTCCATGACGGAAACTGTACCGTACAGGAGCTTGCCTGCGAGGCAGGAGAGCACACCCATGGGAGATCGGAAGAGCGTCGTGTAGGGAAAG
>NZ_CAPDXS010000281.1:0-1690 GCF_948601915.1 uncultured Acetatifactor sp.
TCCCTTTCCTTTTCCCGTTCAGCCGGAGTCCTCTCACAAGCCCACCCATATCCCGAACCGAGATATGTCAGCACCTTTGTACCCTGATAGTAAATATCCGCGCCATATCCCCCGCTTGTCAGGATCGGGCAGGTCAGCGTTCCGCCCCCTGCCAGCGCAAACTTCTTTTCGGCAAGGTTCTCCGCCCTCCCGTCTGCCGCCTCCAGGAAGTCAAGCAGCGTCAGTTCCCCGCTCCCGTGGCATTTCGGATTGCCGTTCTGTCTCTTCAGCGAATTTTCAGCCTGCCGGTACAACGCTCTCCTGTCGGGCGATACGTCAGATATGTATTCCGCACATAACCTCGCCCTCTGGCTGTGGATATACTCCAGTTCTTTCTTGCTCGTAGTCTCCGCAGCTCTCCGTGCCAGTTCCTTGATTTCATCAGCAAACTCGGCCTTTGATTTATTGCTTTTCCCAGCGCTTGGGATCAAAGACCAGTCAGGCCCTCTGCTGCTCAGTGACATACTGTGTTTCGTATTGGCCGAATTTAGTGTACTTGAAACCGAAATTCCCATGCGCCCACCTCACAATTCCTTTTCCTATCTGTGGCTCCTCTGTTGGTCAGAGCCGCCCTTATTCCCTTGTAATAAATCCAAGCAGATTCCCCGTTCTGCCGGAACGCCGGGGATGCCTGCCCTGCCTTATCAAGCTGCGGCTTATTCGGGATACGCAGCCGTGGGTCTTATAAAACTTTCTTGAACTGATATTTATACATATCGGAATACATATTGCCGGAGGACTTTGGTGTAAACCGGCCATCCAGTGCGCCCATATCCACCGCAAAACCGCTGTCCGCCACGGAGAACGCCCCATCCTTGAACTGGAACTGTGAAGTGAAATCGGGAATCCCCAAGTCTCCGCTTATCCTGATCTTCCCTATGATATCCACCAGCGCATCCTTCATCCGTTCTACCCTGGCATTGTCCTTTGTCTTATTGATCAGATCAGCCGCCTTGTCCGGCAGCCCTCCAATCTTCCCGTCAGGTGTTAGATAGAGATTTTCTAAGGAAATGTCCTCCCCTGTAACCCCTTTCAGGTAGCGCCGGACTTCCTGTATGTCCGTGGCATACCGGTATGTGTTGGAGGACAGGTCTCCCACGCTGTCCGCAATCCCTATGTAATACTGGTACATCCGGTCACCGTACTTTTCATCTATCAGCTTCTGCACCTGTTCCCGGACGCCCTCGTCCTCTATCCCGTCCACGGACACATCCCCATTGCTCCCAATCCGTACCTGCATCCCTTCTATGTCATCACGGGAAATGCCCATGCTTTCCAGATTCTTTACGAAATCATCTGAAAAGCTGTTTTTCAGCTCCGCTTTATTCTGTGCCTTTTCCATGTCTTTCAGGTTGGCAAAAATCTTCACATACTCCAGTTCCGCATCGTTTAAGTCCTTCCCATCTGCCATGTCCTGCAGCAGTTCATCCACGGTGCGCCCGCCCTTATACTTCTTTTCTTCCGGCAGGCTGTCAAACTGCTTCCGGTGGAGCTGCTCCAGCTCTTTTAAATAATTCTGCTCCGTCTCCCGCAGGACTGCATTGTACTGGTCAAGATATTCCCGCCAGTTTTCATCCTTCCGGCTGTATGCGCTGTGGAGATTCCCATATGCTTCCCTGACGGCATCAGTCTTTTCATGCTCCTTGTTTTC
>NZ_CAPDXS010000282.1:0-340 GCF_948601915.1 uncultured Acetatifactor sp.
TGACAGAGATGCCCCGGCCGCAGTTCCGGAAGCTCCTGCAGCTGGCCAGGGCCTACCCTGAGAACCTGCCTGCGCTGGCCGCCATGGGCAAAGACATCCAGAGGCAAGTTATTGAAGCAGAGGCGGCGTGGAAAGCGGCCTCCCAGGACTACAAGGCAAACTGGAAGCACATCGCCCACCCCCGTTCCCGCAAACCTGCGATCAGGAAGATCATGGAAGAAAACCGCCGCCTGAAGGAGGCGGTACGGATCACCAAAGGCCACTACGCCAACTGGGTATCCGTTCAAACCAATTTTCAAAAGGAGGGCTTTTAAATGCCTACTACTATCACCAATGTTCG
>NZ_CAPDXS010000282.1:350-1672 GCF_948601915.1 uncultured Acetatifactor sp.
CGCCAGCAGCAAGCAGGCCCCCTTCGTGGTAGACGCTCAGGTGCAGCCCATCATTGATCCCACCCAGGTCTACTCCGGGATGTGGGCCAATGTCAATGTCACCTTCTTCGCCTACAACAACGCCGGCAAGAAGGGCATAGGCTGCGGCCTGAACGGGGTCCAGAAAGTCCGGGACGATACGCCCCTGGCCTCCCGAGTGACCGCACAGGAGGCTTTTCAGGCGATTCCTGCCTCCCCTGTGGCTCCTACCAACCCCGCTCCTCAGGCTCCTGCTGCTCCCGCAGCCCCTGCCGGCTATCCGGCTCCCGCCGTTGACCCCATCACCGGTCAGCCCCTCCCCCAGGGCGGCTATACCCCCACCGGCTTTCCTGTAATGGGGGTGTAAGCTGTGCCCACTGCTGTGCATCATCTCTCCATAGATATTGAGACGTACAGCGATGTGGACATCAAGAAAGCCGGGCTCTATCGGTACGCCCAGAGCCCGGCTTTTTCTATCCTCCTCGTATAATAAGTTTCAGGTTAATAAATTCAGTATCAGCAGGCTTAGAGATGCCCGTGATACAATAGCTGTAGGACAGCGGGGACAAGTTCTTTAGCCTCCGGTAGAGCCGAAAGGTTGCTACTCAGATAGTCAGTTCCCCTGAGCCGGAAGTTAGCTGCCAACTCACTGGCTGTTTGCCGGGAGTTGGGCCGCCCTCTCAGCAGTAAGGGCTATCGCATTGGCCCGCCCCGGAATGATTCTGATATGCGAGGTTGCTGATGCTCCGGTTATCATGGGTATCTCAAAGCCTGCTGACCTGAAATCCCAACACAGGGGAGGTGAAAATCGTGAATCAACTATTCGTTGGCATTGATGTGGGAAGCCGAAACAACGCGGTGTACCTGATGAAGCCGGACGGAGAGAAGCACAGCAGTTTTCGGATGCAAAATAACCGTGGCGGTGCTAAAATGTTGACAGAGAGGATCGTGTCGGCGATCCAGTCCCAGGGGTTGGAGGGTGTAGTGATCGGCATGGAGGCCACATCCATTTATGGAGACAGCCTGGTCTATGCCCTCCGCGAGGACGGGAAGCTGGGCCAGTATCCCCGGAAGATCCATGTACTCAACCCCAAACTGGTCAACAAGTTCAAGGAGTCCTACCCCGAGCTGCCCAAGAATGACGATGTGGACGCCTTTGTGATTGCCGACAAGCTCCGATTTGGACGCATCGGCAAGGAGGTCTACATGGACGATTACCGCTACAAAGCCCTTCAGACGCTGACCAGAGCCAGATTCTACGCTGTTCAGGATTTGACCCGAGAAAAACAGCGATTTGCTAACTA
>NZ_CAPDXS010000283.1:0-1584 GCF_948601915.1 uncultured Acetatifactor sp.
ATCTCCTTAGGAATTGTCGGAAAATAACCGCTACAATTTGTTTAGGAAAAAGCCCGGAAATACAATAAAAATTGCTGCAAACTTGTAGCGGTTATTTGTAGACACTTCCTTACTCCCGCTCTGTCACTGTTACCCGCACCTGGTCCCCGGGCTGCTTCCCGATTTTGGCGCGGATATCCTTCCGCAGGCCCAGGATATAGCAGATGCTCCCGTCCTCATTCTTTACGCCCATATTCACAATGCTGCCGTCATAGGGCTCCCCGTCAAAGGTGGCGTGGACTTTCACCCTGCCCCGGCCGAATTCCTTCCGGATGTCATAGGGAAACAACACATAAGCTCCTCCTGTGTCCCCTGCGCTGTAAATCAGGGATTCAAACTCGTATATTTTTTCATTCATTCCTGTCTCTCTTCTCCTGCAATCGAAACTCTCGCTCCGCCGTTCCGGCCTCTGCCATCCCCGCGGAAAAATTTTCCTGGGCTGATATTCATATCAGCCGTCGCTCAATGTCGCGCAGCCCTCATAGACCTTCCATATTCCCTTCCCCAAAAACTGCCCGCTGCGGTCTTTTTCATACCGGGGCGCCTCCAGTTCCGGAAGTTCGGACAGGCTGCCGTCCAAATATTGTCCCAGACGATATACGGCTGTCTCAAGCCTGGCAGTAAGCCCTCCGTAGCGGAGATCCAGCCGGGACCAGCCAAAGGGAGAACAGGTCTGCATCCACTGCTGCCTGTGGGCAGTCCGCAGCGCTTTCACCCGGTCAAGCAGTTCCCTCATCTGTTCCGCGTCTTTTCCAAGGGCCTCCCGGTCCCTGTCTTTATAGTGCTGATGCAGCCTTTCCCCCAAAGCGGCTTTCAGCTGCAGGGACTTGGCCAGAAGGAGCGGAACCAGTAAAAACCATCCTTCCTCCCCTGCCTTTTCCAGGTCCGCCTCCAGCAGCCGCGCCGTTTTCCCATAATGCGCATCCAGTCCAAGCCCCCGCAGATCCGCGTCGTACAGTCCCTCCAGAGGATCCTGCCAGAGAAGATATTTGGAGGGATTGGGCGGCCAGCGGTTCTCCGGATTGCTGCAGGGAACCACGTCCAGAAAAGCCGTGTCCGCAAACCACCCTGCGCATAATCCGGTACATGCGGCAAAGCGGGCGTCCAGAACCTCATGGCCCACGGACGCCACTATGCTGATGCCGTACTGATGCGCATAGTCGTCCAACTGCCGCAGCTGTTCCCGGGTATAGCCTCCCCGCATATAGCCGAACCGGGGCTCTCCCTCCAGCTCATACACATCCTCCATGTACAGGATCAGGCAATTCAGCCCCATCAGCGCCATGCGGTCCAGAACATCTCTCAGAAATCCAGGATTAGGCACACTGTTCCGGGAGGCGTCAATCATAACGCCTATCCTGGGGATATACATTTTTTCTGTATGGTTCATTTGGGACTTTCCCCCATTCTCCCGCAGAATCCCCAATGCCCGGAACAAATGAATCCTCTCCCGAAAGCCGATCCGGCAGATGTCCCCCTTCAGGGTAATCAGCAGCGCCTCTTCTCCCCCGGCCGGCAGCCCGAAAAAATCCACACGGATTCCAT
>NZ_CAPDXS010000284.1:0-710 GCF_948601915.1 uncultured Acetatifactor sp.
CCCATCCGATGATGTTCCCCGACTGCAGCTTGGTCCAACCGTCTCTTCTCTCCAGAATATAGCCGCCGCAGTCCTTGTACAGCATCCCTACCTTCTCCGCCGTCTCGCTGGCGTCGCTTCTCACATTCAGGGCGCTCTTCACATTGGCCATGACCAGCTTGCGCTCCTGCTCCTTCTCCAGAATCTCAGCAAACCCTATTGCTCTGGCCCCATTGCCCATCATTTCCACAGAATCGGAATCGCCGGGGCTAAGTACTGCCGCCACGCCTCCCTGCAGATCCTCCAGACAGTCTTTCTTCTCCCCTGCCTGTGCGGTCATGCTTCCAGACAAGCATGCGGATAGGAACATCAAAAATCCAATGGCTGCTGCCAGCAGCCTCTTGCTTCTTCTCATATTCTCTACCTCCATGAACAAATTTTCTTTCTTTGCAAAAAATATGCCACTTTTTAATAAAGTTATTACAAAGTTATTAAATTTGTTACATGGTCATCATAGCAGATGTTACAAGAGTTGTCAAGGGTATCCTTACAGAACAGACAAAAGGCAGGCAGAAAGCCCATGGCAGCCCTCTTTTGAGGTGTTTTCGCCCCGCTTCTACTTCAGGGCAAAACGCTGTCTATGGGCCTCGTACATCAATAGGGAGGCAGCCACCGCCGCATTCAGGGACTCCAGCTGCCCTTCCATGGGAATCCGCACCCTGCCCTCCGCC
>NZ_CAPDXS010000284.1:720-1278 GCF_948601915.1 uncultured Acetatifactor sp.
CTCCGCCGCTTCCGCCAGCTCCGGACTGAGGCCTGCCCCTTCGTTCCCGATCAGAAACGCCGTGGCCTCCCTGAAGGAAAATCCGTCATAATAATTCTTTCCCTGCAGATGGGCAGCATAGGTATGAACGCCGCGGCGGCGCAGTCGCCCTACCGCCTCCACAAGATCCTCCGCGCAGACCACTGGAACCCTATAGATGGAGCCCATGGTGGCCCTCACTGTCTTGGGAGCATAGATATCCGCCGTCCCCGAGCCTATGATAACCCCTGTGACCCCCGCCCCCTCACCGGTTCTGACGATGGTTCCCAGATTGCCGGGATCCTGCAGATTCTCCAGCACCATCAGCAGAGGACGGGGCGCTTCCAGCAGCTGCTCCAGTCCATGCCCCGGCCTCTTTATGACGCACAAGATGCCCTGAGGGGTCTGGGTGTCCGACATTTTCGCAAACACCTCCTCCGTCACCGTCTCATAGCCCGTCCTATCCAGCTTCCCCATCAGCTCAGGCTGCCGTCTGGCCTTCTCCAGCGCCTCCTCCGAAATATAGATTTCCGTGACGGC
>NZ_CAPDXS010000284.1:1288-1582 GCF_948601915.1 uncultured Acetatifactor sp.
GGTGACTGGAGTTCAGACGTGTGCTCTTCCGATCTTCGGGAGCTTCACCGAACATCTTGAAGCCTTCCACCAAAAAGATGCCCGCCTGACGCCGCTCCTTCGCCTTTGCCTGCCACTGCGCCACCTGTCTGACCCTTGGATTTGAACTGCTTGTAATCATGCTTCGCCCTCCCTGCGCTGCGCTATTTCTTTCGCGCTGCGCTATTCCTTCCGCGCTGCGCTGCTCCTTCCCCGATTCTTTTTGCCTTCCGCACTATGATATTTCCTTCTGCGCCGTGCTATTTTTTCCGCAAT
>NZ_CAPDXS010000285.1:0-1576 GCF_948601915.1 uncultured Acetatifactor sp.
TTTTGTCTGGTAATGAACTGATAGTCAGTGCGAATCCCACAGACTTCATGCAGGGCATCAGTCAGCTTTGAGCGTCTGTAGAGCGGCATGTACCCCTGGTCCTCGATGTCTGCGAAATCCATTCCGTTCAGCGTCCCTAAGATTTCCTCACAGGTATAGCTGCCTCCCAGCTTCTTTTCCAGGATGCGGTAGACGAGGAGCGCGAGGAAGCAGGTCAGGAAATGGGCCAAGAGCCTGGCTTCAAGCCGCACGAATGCAGGCCTGGCTTCGAAATCCGTCTTCATGATGCGGAAGCATTCCTCTATCCGCCACCGCCCTTCGCTGACCCTGAGTATGGGGGCCACGTCATCGTCCAAAAGGTCGGTGCATACAGCATACAGCCCGTCATACCTGGCCTCTTCTGCAATCTTGTCCTCGTCCAGATAATACTCGATGCCGGCCGCTTCGCCGTCCTTTGTGACAGCCATCTTCCCGACGAACCTGGCCGGGTCGTTGGGGTTCTTCCTCTCCGCTTTCCTTTTCCCGGAGGCGACCATCTTCTCGGCGCGCTCCACCTGCCTCCTGCGGACCTCCTTCTGGTAGGCAGCATATTTGGGGGAGTAGGTGATGATCAGCCTTTGGTGCAGCTTTTTGGTCGTATAGGGACAGTCTTTATAGAAGAGGCAGTCCTTTTCCTCCCTGATTTCAGACAGTTCCACTGGCTTGCCATCAGACAGCCGTCTGAAGCCGCTGCCGTTGAGCGCCCACTCCCTGTCCTCTGCGGGCAGTTTTTTGATGGACTGGGTCACGATGAACGACCTTTCCCCCATATGGTTGAATTCCCAGTTCCCTTCCGAACCCAGGCCTGCATCGCAGCAGTAGATGAACCTGGAGTGGCCGAATTTCTCCATCACGCCGTCCCTGTCAGTGCCGAGCGTTTCGGTAAGTTCCTTGAGGGTGCCGAGTTATGCTTCATGGCCGTCTGAGGGAAGACACGGCATAGGCTCAAATTTTTTAAGCAGTTGTAAAGTGGCGCTGAATGGTATATACTGTTCTCTATAAGACATCATCCTTGGCAGGTTATTGTTTTCTTAGCAGATACAGTATACACCCACAGAGGCATGATGTCTTTAGTTTGATGCTATTTGAGGCAATTTTGGTAGAATTTCAAATTTGCTCATTTATAGATAGATTGAAATAATATGTCATAATTTGTTGTCCTTTCCTTGACACACTCGTGAGCGGCAGCCCCATCATCCAGAACGGGAAGTTCATCGGGGCAGTGACCCACGTGCTGGTGCAGGATTCCAGGAAGGGGTATGGGATTTTTATTGAGAATATGTTGGAGCATTGAGGGGGCAGACATGGATGACCGCGTGGAAGTGACTTCTCCGGGGATGCTGTTTGGAAGTCTGAGACTGCAGGATATCAGAGAAGGTATTTCCATACCCAGGAACCGTGCGCTGGTGTATGCATTTACGTACATGAATATTATGGAGCATTGGGGAAGCGGGATTCCGAGGATTATCAGGCGATGCAAAGAACTTGGACTAGAAGATCCAGAGCTGGTGGAAATTGCCGGAAGCTTTCGTATCAA
>NZ_CAPDXS010000286.1:0-1541 GCF_948601915.1 uncultured Acetatifactor sp.
GCTTATAGTCGTTTCGTGCAATTTATGGGAGTTTCGTGCAATGGGATTTGATAGGATACCCTATAATCCGATATAATTTATGGTGGAAAAGAATATGGAATTGAGGGATATGCGATGAAGATAGCAATCTGCGATGACAGCAGGGAGGACAGAGATGCGCTGCGGGCGCTGCTGGAAGCCTGCGGGCATGGTTTTGAGATAAGGGAATACGGCTCTGGCGCGGAGCTTTATGCGGATATGGGGTATGTGCGGGAATGTGGCATCGTGTTCCTCGACATCAACATGGAGGGCATGGACGGGCTGGAGGCGGCGGGGAGGATCAAGGCGGAATGCCCGAAGGTACATATCGTGCTGGTGACCGCCTATGTGAACTATGCGCTGGACGGGTACAAGGTGAAGGCCAGCCGTTTCCTGTTAAAGGACGACTTGGAACGGACGCTGCCGGAGTGCGTGGAGGACATCCTGCGGGAGGAGCGTGTGGTGGAGTTCGATTTTGTGGAGGGGAACGTGCGCCTGCGGGTGGACGACATCATCTATATCGAGACCAGCAGGCACAAGAACGTGTTCTACACGGCGGGGGAGACATACAGCATCTATAAGAAGATGGATGAGCTGGAGGTGGAACTGGCGGGGATGGGCTTCGTGCGGATACACCAGAGCTTCCTCATCAACATGAGGTACATCGGAAAACTCGGCAGCTATGTCATGGTACTGACCACAGGGAAGGAGATTTCCGTCCCAAAGTCCAGATACCCGGAAGTAAAGCGGCAGTACACATTGTTTAAGGGGGCGGAGTGATTATGGGGCGGTGGATGTTTTCAGTTTGTATCATGGTGGTAGAGGCATGGGGGAACGTGTATTTCTTTGACACTTTTCTGGGCCGGAAGAAAGGGATTTTTTTCTGCCGATACAGATTTCCGGCATATCTGGCCATGATGTTTGCTGCCAGTACGGCAGGATACTGGATTGATATGTGGAAACTGCCTGTGTATATCTTAGGATATATCCTGCTTGGCAGGGTGTGTTATCAGGCAGGCTGGATTCAGGGGATATATTTTTCTATGTTAAATTATTCCATGATATTTCTGACTGATCTGATGTTAGTCAGCCTGATGGATCTATGGGAAACACAGGAGGCCATATGGGGGATATGGAGCGTCCCCGGGGCATTGTTTGCAAAGGTGTGCTGGATTGTCTTTATTTTTCTTTTCCGCAGGGTATGGAAAGAGGGGGAGGATTATGGGGAACTTACGGACGGAGAATGGCTGAAGCTGGGGCTGATGCCTTTGTTTACATTATCTTCCATTGTATTGACATTTTTCCGGTGCAAGGAGCAGCCAGAACTGCGACAGATCTGCGTTTTCCTTTCCACAGGGCTGGTCATGGTCAATTTCCTTGTCATTTGGCTGCTGCGGGAAATATTGGAGCGGGGGAAGAAAATACGGATGGGAACCGAGTCTGCAAGAAAGACAGAGGATCAGCTTGTCCATTACCGGGATATGCAGGCGGTCTATGAGCGGCAGGGGAGGAAGATGCACGAC
>NZ_CAPDXS010000287.1:0-780 GCF_948601915.1 uncultured Acetatifactor sp.
CGACATGGTGTACGGTATGCTTTTTGCGGAAGGCAAGAAAGTGCAGGAGATAGCCGATACCTTTAAGAGAGAGGCGCAGAACAGCTGGCAGGTAGGCAATATCACCGTGATCGGCTCCGAGAATAGGATGCCGGTGCTGGTTCGCTCCGGGGAGCATACTCCTACGGGGAATGCCCAGCTATACTGCGTGGCAAAGACGTTTTTGAAGTCGCTGCAGGGCCATGGTTTTTGAGCCCATGTCCCCAGAGGCGGAAGTTCTTCACATAGATTGAATAAATGCGCGCGTCCGCGCGCAGGGAGGTAAAATCATGAGAGTTAATTACAATGTATCTGCGATGCTGACCAACAATGCACTGGCGAACAATGACAATATGCTGTCCCAGTCTCTCCAGAGGCTTTCCTCCGGACTGAAGGTGAATCGGGCAAAGGACAATCCGGCGGGACTGGCCATGGCCAAGAGGATGAACGCCCAGCTGAGAGGGCTTTCCGCGGCCACCAACAATGCCGGGGACGGCGTTTCGGTGATGGAGATTGCCGACGGAGCCATGTCGGAGATCAGTGAGATGCTGCAGAGGATGAACGAGCTTTCGGTGAAGGCCGCCAACGGCGTGCTCTCCAGCTCAGGGGAGTCTGCAGACGGCAAGGACATTCTTGGAGATAGGGAGATCATACAAAATGAGATCGCCCAGCTGAAGGAGGAGATTACCCGGGTCGCAAAGACTACGGAGTTCAACGGACAGAGGCTGCTGGACGGAGAGTACGCCCTGAGAGGATATACAG
>NZ_CAPDXS010000287.1:790-1524 GCF_948601915.1 uncultured Acetatifactor sp.
GACGGCGAAGGAGTACACCATAGAGCAGATCGTCATTCAGGAGGACACTGCTCTGGGCGGAGCGGAGAAGGGCAAGTACAAGGTGAGCGTGGCCTTTGACCAAAACGGCGGGTACGGGAATTTCCCGGAGGGAACCACGGCTTCCCTCAAGGATAATCTGCTGGTGCTGGAGGCCCCCAACGGCTTCGAGATGACACTGGATCTGACGAATGTGGATTTTCAGGGCGAGCTGGCAAATCTTCCTCCCAATTCCACCTATACGGTGCCCAACCCCAACGGCGGCACGAAGATGACCATAGACGCCACGGGAATCGGCTCCATGAGGCTTCAGGTAGGCGCCAACGAGGGTCAGGTGATGGAGATCGACATTCCCAGGATATCCCTCAGGGACATGGGCATCGAGGATCTGGACGTGTCCACGGAGGAGAGCGCTACGGCTGCCATCGACCTTATCGAGGGGGCCATGCAGTTCATATCCAGCGTCAGAGGCAAGCTGGGCGCTTATCAGAATAGGCTTGAGACCACCATCAACAGTCTGGACGTCACCTCCGAGAACATGACGGCGGCGTATTCACGGATCATGGACGTGGATATGGCGGAGGAGATGACTCAGTATACTACTGCGCAGGTGATGACGCAGGCGGCTACCTCCATGCTGGCGCAGGCCAACGAGAGGCCTTCTCAGGTGCTGCAGCTGCTGCAGTAGGTCTTTGGGGAAGTGCCGGGAGACGAAT